>JAJZEQ010000118.1 GCA_021851345.1 Pseudomonadota bacterium | reverse complement strand
ACAAGCGAAAAATGAAAGATTTCTGGATGCAATTCGTGACTACTGCAACGTGCCCGGTGCTTTCGAGCGTTGGCTAGGGTACGCGAACAAACAGCCCGATCTCTTTTGAAGTTTAACCCGGGCGGGGGCATCGTTCCACGCCCGGGGTTGCGTGGTACTGCGAAACAAAAAGATGAGCATCACGCTTCATCTCATTAAAATGAAGTAATACACAAACCAACCACCCAGACGGGATACATCATCCCTTCTGGGTTGGTGTATCCCTCAAGGGTTCTAATCTGAAAGGGATACAAAGTGGAACAACAAAACATTCAATCGCACATGCGCGTTGGCGACATCCGTCAAGGGAGAAATCCTCGCACGTACTTCGATGCTGTCGAAACGGCCGAAATGGAAGCGTCAGTCTCTGCAAAGGGAGTGATACAACCCATTCTGATTCGTCCTGTAAACGACTGGTTTGAGATCGTTGCCGGTGAACGTCGCTGGCGCGCGGCTTTGAAAGTGTGCGGCGAAGACTACGAGATTCCAGTCCTCATCAAAACCCTCAGCGATGAGGAAGCCGGTGAGCTGGCTTTGATCGAAAACGTCTCACGCGCAAACATGAGCCCAACCGAGGAAGCCACAGCAGCAGCCAAGGTTCTCGGACGCTGCGAAGGCAACCGTGATGAGGCAGCAAAACGGCTAGGCTGGACGCGTAAAACGCTGGATAAGCGTCTTGCGCTGATGAACTGCAGCACGTCTGTGATGGTCGCTCTCAACGAACGCAAGATCCACCTGGGTCATGCCGAATTGTTGGCGGCCGTACCGAAGGACAGACAGGAAAAAGTGATTGTGAATTTGCTTTCGCATCCAGTGCTACGCACGGTGGCTGAATTCAAAGCTGGGCTGGAACAAATATCCCAAGCGATGGCGACAGCAATCTTCGACAAAACAGACTGCGCGGGCTGTATCCATAACAGCGGAAACCAGCAGGCGTTGTTTGCCGAAGCTGTAGCGGATGGGCATTGCACGAACAGCGACTGTTTCAACCAGAAGGCCGAAGAGGCGTTGGAAGCCAAGAAAAAATCATTGGCAGAAAACTACCCTTGTGTTGTCATCGTCCGTCCGGGCGAAAACAACACGGTAATCAAGCTTGTTGCGGAAGGCGCAACAGGTGTGGGTGAAGAACAAGCGGCAGCGTGCCGTAGTTGCAAGTCATTTGGCGCGGCGATCAGTGCAGTACCCGGAAAGATGGGTAACGTGTATGAATCGCAGTGCTTTGACTCTGCGTGCCACACTAAAAAAGTCGGCGAACGTTTGTTGGCGGAAAAGAAAGCGGCTGCAAAGCCTGCTACTGCTCCATCGACAAGCAAACCGACTGATTCAAAGCCTGTGGCTGGAAAAGGTGCGGAGAAATCCACGTCCACATCCAAGTCGGCGGTGACATCGGTTCAAGACACCCAGCGTGTCGTGGATTATCGGATCGGTGTTTGGCGCAAGGCGTTGAAGAAAGAACTGTACGCAGATTCACATAAGAACCTATGCATGCTCATCGGAATAATGATGACGTGCGGCGGCTCAAATGTTTCACCCGCAAAACTGGCTTCTGGATTTGAAACGCTCACATCAGAAAAACCGCCCATCAGCAATGTGGGTGAAGCGGCAAAGATGGTGGCGAATTCAGACGAGACGGTGCGCTCGCAAATGCTGTCCGGGATTGCTATTTCGATTACGGATAGCATTGATAAGGCGCACTTGCCGGAAATGCTCAGGTTCATGAATGTGGATTTGACGAAGTGCTGGAAGTTGAACGCAAAGTTTCTTGATTTGCTCACCAAAAGCGAAATCGAGGTCATTGCGGAAGAGCTGGGACTGAAAGCTGCGCTGGGCGACAACTATGCCAAAGCAAAAAGCGGAAAAAAGGACGAGTTCATCAAGGCGCTGATGGAAATCAAAGGCTTCGTTTACGAAGGCAAGATTCCGAAAGTGTTGAAATTCCAGGTATCATAAAGTTCGACCACCCCTTAACTGGGGTGGGTTTTTATAGCGCATTCGACGAGTGCGCTATAAAAAGCGAATTCATGCCGCAGCTTATTGCTCGGTTGATATTGGCCCCTGACCAATTCAAAATCAGGAGATACGAAAGTGTCCTTATGGAAGTCACCAGTGCAGCCCAGGTGAATTAAAGCAGCACACAGAGGATCGTCACCAAGGTAAGCCGGGTGACATAACGAAGTACCGAAGCAAGCCCAGCGGGGACACACTCCCCGCAAGGGCATGGTGTCCCTTTTTTGTTTTAACGAAAGAAGGAGATTCACCATGTTCAAAGCACTTCAACCATTATTGGCTGGCTTGACTAGCTTAACTGTATCGCTGGTCGCCAACGCGGATGACACCATCACGGTGACTGTTACTCCCAAAGGCGGCAAGACGGGCAGCACCATTGATACACCGTTGTCACTCACTGCTACGGCTGCTGAGTTGGACGAAGGTTTTGCTGAGGTGCTGTTAGGTTACACGGGCAAACGTCAAAACTTGTCCGACCAACTGGCAGCCACAGAAGCGATTCTGGAGGCGGCGCAGAAGGAAGCGACTGAGAAGGCGAAGAAATCTATCGCCAAACCAGCAAAAAATTCATCCTCAGACAATTTGGATGATGAGCCAGATGGAAGTGATGACGAGCCAGACGCATGCGTAACTGCGCCAGACTCATCTGCACCATCATCGACACTTTCCACATCCACACCTGCGGTATCTTCGGATACTAAAGGCGTGTGGGAATAAGGGGAGGGTGACGAAATGACTATCCAAACTACAGTATTGACTCGCACTTTTTCGTATAGCGGTTTGACCCTTCCAGATCCAGGGAAGAGTCTGTCGCCGGAAGAAGTTCGCGATATTTACGCAGCTACTTACCCTGAACTAATCTCTGCTTCCATCGAGGGGCCGGAAAAGAAGGGTAACAACTTGGTTTACACGTTCAAAAAGGGCGTGGGGACGAAGGGCTGATCATGGGGTCATCCGTGAGAGACAGGCTAAAAGCCTTATCAAAGGGTGTCTCTTCAACCAAGCAGGCGGGGCTAGTCATAGCTCCTCCCGCTACTCAAGAGGAGCAATCATGCGTAACAGCATTGGTTCAACTCGTGCAATCGTCACAGAACGCACGCAAGGAAGACCTGTTGCTGCCTCCTTCGGGGGCGTTGCCACTTGTTTTCTGACGCTGCCTGGCGTTTCTCAGAATGTACCTATTAAATCGGTATATGAAGAGGATGACAGGAAGTGGTTGCAGGCTGCCCAGTTGTGCGCCGAACTGGTTGATGATGACGAACTCGTTATCCATGACAAGACATCTGCGCGCGACATCACCAGCCAATCGTTATCTGTCTGGGCTTCCAAGCACTGCGCAGAGATTCAGGTGCTGGATAAATTCGAGCTCATCGCATCACTAGACCAAGATGCTTTTGGTTTGGACTATGAAGGCGAGCCGAACAAGGAACTCCTGTACATCGGATTTCTGTCACAGCAAACCACGCCGTTCATCAACGTCAAGGCGAAAGTCGAGGGGTTGGAAGCGGCATATCCTGGGCTTGGTCACACCGCATTCAGTATCGCGGAGCAGGCCAGTTACCGGACGTTTACGGCGTTCACGCCGAATGTGGCTCTTCATCACGCTTCATACCTGTATTGGTGCGGAACGGACAATGATGAAGACTTCATAGAGGAGGTGGGTGACGGGATCGACGAAGACACCTTGTTTCCCAGTCAATTCCTGGCTTCATTTCCAACTTATTTTTTGAGTGGCACAACACTGGAACGCGGTGAGATCCAACGCATCGCAGAAGGCAATGACGACGCTGGCGAAACTGCCAAGGTCATCTTGTCCATCATGGGTCTGATCGACCAGGATGCCAGATTGCCATACCTCAATAACTTCTACGGTGAGTCGGCCTACTTTTCCTGCTACATGGGGACTGGAGACGACATGCTGGGTCGTGTGCTAGATGATTTTTATCAAGGCTCCGGCGATGGTTACACCGACATGTATGGAGTGGCGGAAGTTAAATTCAACAAGCTGGCCTTCCTGAAATGGAAGTCTGACATGGAGAAAGGCTTCGCGCTTTATACGCAACTGGACCGGCTGGTGCGCTGCATCGGCGAGGTTCAAAATTAAGGAGACATCATGCAAGTTCCAGCATCATGTATGTCAAACACACAGAAGGCTTACGAGCTGTCTGCCGCGATCTTGTTGTACAGGGAGCGTGGTGGGCAGACTGTATTTGCTTCGGCGCATGACATCAAAACAAGCGATGAGGGGAAAGCTACCATCGAAGCGGGCACGCCGGTCTCCAAGACTGGCCTCGTGAAGATGATGCAAACCCTCGTGCCGGAGAATTACGCGCCGGCAGAGTTGTTGGGGAATCATATCCTCGCCCAAGGGAGCGACCACCTCGCGTGGTATTGCAAACCCCAGAAGCGTCAGGCGTGGTTCAAGTGTGCAGAGTTTGGCGGAGAAGTCACTGCGAAAACAGATCATCCCGGACTGGTGTTCATCATCGGCAAGGGGCATTGGTATGTGTTCGCGGTGAAAGGCAATAAACGTCCAACATCTGACACGCCGCTTTACGTGTCGCCATACCTCAACGTATGGAAAGGTGGACATATCTGTACCGGGAATATCGAAACACCGAAAGGTGAATTGAAGTTCAGTACAGAAGCGTGGGAAGAGGCTTTTTTTCGCTCCTACTTTACCCATCCTAACCAGCATGAAAAAGGTGCGCTGACAAAATATCGCGGCGGGATTTTCTCTCTCTGGCGCGCGCTGATGAAAGGTCGAGCATTTCCGGCTGAATCGTTGGTGGCGGCAGGCGAGACACTGGGGCAGGCATTTGAAAGGACGGTAAAGCATGGACAGCCGTGACGTTGCGCTGCAAAGCGTGATGTCCACGGTGATGGTGCCACACTTTTCCGAACTGGTTGAATTGGATACGCCGGGCAATCGAATCTTGATGGCCTCAAACGGTATCTGGTTGGAAGTTTGTCGCGCATGGTTTTATGCGCGCGTGCCGATCGCAAAACCTCTGAGCATGGCTACTCCTTACGGGCTGGTGAGCGAAGCGTTGCGATTCGGCTTCGGCAAACTTCCAAGTGCGATGGTTGCCCAGTTCATCGAGCAGGCCAGAGTCCGTAGTCCAAATGAATGTGCTGCCTGGGTCGTCTGGAATCAGCAGACGGGCGAGTGGAAATTGATGATGCTTGAAGAGACATCAGTCGGTCCGGGTCATGTGAGCGTCAACCTGCCAACATTGGGGGAAGATGAGTACATGGTCATGGATCTGCATTCACACGGGTTACTCGACGCATTTTTTTCCAGTACGGACAACGATGATGACCGAGGCGCAACAAAAATAGCCGGAGTCATTGGAAATTTAAACAAACCGGAGGTGACAGCACTTTTTCGCCTCTGTGCGAACGGAGTGTTTCTGCCGCTTCCATTTGACAGCCCGAAAGGGCAGGAGGGAAGCATATGATCCATCACATCGAATCAAGCCTGCTCACGCGGACGATAAAGGTGGTGTTGGTCGGGGCAGGTGGCACGGGTTCGCACGTCTTGCGACGGCTTGCCACCATGCATCTTGCCATGGTCGAGCTAGGGCATCCTGCAGGTTTGGATGTCTTGGTGATCGATCCTGACACCGTGAGTAAAAGCAATGTCGGGCGGCAGAATTTCTGGCCGTCTGATGTGGGGCAGCCAAAAGCCGGAATACTGGTCAACCGCTGCAACATGCTCACACAAACGCAGTGGCAAGCCGAAACCGGGATGGTCACTGACCATTCACGGTTTGGGTACGCGACAGACATCGTAATCGGATGCGTTGACAACAGGAAGGGCAGAGGGGCGATACTGGCAGCATTGAAACGCAGCGTGCGCCACTCAGCTTATTACTTGGATATTGGGAATCGTGAGCATGTTGGCCAGGTGGTGTTGGGTGAAGTCTTCGAGGCGGGATACAAACGTGAAAATCGTTTGCCCCACGTCGCTGATCTCTACCCGGACATTATCGACGGGTCGTTAGATGCAACGGACAATACGCCAAGCTGTAGTTTGGCTGAAGCGTTGGAGAAGCAAGCTCTGTTCATCAACGACACGATGGCGAATGCGGCCTGCAACTTGTTGTGGGAGTTGTGCCGATACGGGCAACTCACGCATCACGGCCAGTTCGTCAACATCAAGTCAGGGCGGGTAACGCCACTGGCGATTGATCCGAATGTGTGGAAACGCTTCGGGTATGAAGTTAAACCAAAGCGGCGCAGTAAGGCTGTGAAGGAAAAAGTAGCGCAGGACAGGTAGCAACCGGACCTATCCGCGATGTTTGCGGATAGGGTTCACGTTGAAGCCCCTTGTTGGTAACAGCCACCAGGGGGCTTCACTAAGTCATCACAGGCTTAGTGAAGCCCCTTTTTGGCTTCCATATCAATTAACCACAAGGAGATTCATCATGCCGTTATCTGTCGAAATGAAAGCGTTTTTTGAAAAAGTGGCCAGCAAGAATTTTAGTCTGGCCTGCGATGTGTATCATGTGCTGAGATCCGGGAAGGAAATTACTCCCCACGCTCGCAGCCAGATTCGCAAAGCATTGCGCA
>JAJZEQ010000289.1 GCA_021851345.1 Pseudomonadota bacterium | reverse complement strand
AGGGAGTGTCAAAACCCTGCAGGATCTGCGCAACATCGTCATTGCCAGCCCGTCCGGCAATCCGATACGCGTCGGTGATGTGGCCCTGGTGCGCATTGGCAGCATGACACGCTATGGTGTAGTGACCCAGGACGGCAAGGGCGAAGCGGTGGAAGGCCTGGTGCTGGGCTTGCGCGGCTCAAATGCACAAATGGTGGTCGCAGGGGTGCAAGCCAAATTACTGGAGCTGGCTCCCACTCTGCCCAAAGGAATCACGACCAAAGTATTTTATGACCGGGGCGCTCTGGTCGATCGTGCGATAGGCACGGTTTCCAAAGCGCTCAGCGAAGCTATTGTGCTGGTAGCCATACTACTGGTACTGTTTCTCGGCAACTTGCGTGCCGCAGTCGTGGTGGCCATCACCTTGCCGCTGGCCGTGCTGATCACCTTCATCCTGATGCAACGGTTCGGCATGTCCGCCAACCTGATGAGCCTGGGAGGTCTGGCGATCGCAATCGGCATGCTGGTGGACGGCTCTGTCGTGGTGATGGAGAACATCATCAATCATCTGGCTGTCCGGCGCGAGCATATACCGCATCTGCACGTCATTTACCGTGCCGTGAAAGAAGTCATCACGCCGGTTGCGGCAGGGGTCGCCATCATCATCATCGTATTCCTGCCCCTGATGACGCTGCAGGGTCTTGAAGGAAAACTGTTTATCCCGGTAGCCATGACCATCGTGTTCGCGCTGGCAGGTTCACTGCTGCTGTCGCTGACCGTCGTTCCGATGCTCTCCTCCCTGCTGATCAAAACCGCCAGCCACGACGAACCCTGGCTGGTACGCAAGGCGATGGCGATTTACGCCCCGCTGCTGCAACGCGCACTGGACAAAGAACGAGTGGTGATAGTCGCAGCCGTTGTAATGTTACTCGTCAGCGGCGGCGTGTATACGCTGATCGGCAAGGCCTTCATGCCCGAAATGGACGAGGGCGATCTGATCATGCAGGTGACCAAACTGCCCTCGATAAACCTCGCACAAACCGCCGTCATAGATCAGCGCATCCAGCAAGCCATCCTCAAGGCAGTGCCCGAAGTCAAAGGTATCGTATCGCGTGCCGGCGCGGATGAACTGGGACTGGACCCGATGGGCTTGAACGAAACCGACAATTTCCTGGAACTCAAACCGCAGGCGGAATGGCGCAACCCGGACAAGAGCGCCATCATCGACAACATTCGCCGCGTGATGGCGAATTTTCCAGGCGTGGAATACAGCTTCACCCAGCCGATTGCGATGCGTGTATCGGAAATGCTCACCGGCGCACGCGGTGATATCGCGATCAAGATATTCGGATCCGACCTGGACAAGCTCAACGAATCCGCAGAGCAAATGGTCAGGGTGCTGCAAGGCATCAAGGGCAGCGAAGATGTGTTCACCGTAAAGAACAGCGGAGTGCAGTATTTCCGCGTGGCGATCGATCGCCTGGCTGCGGGTCGATTGGGATTGAGCGTGGATGACATCGGCAATGCCTTGCGCAGCCAGATCGAGGGAGAAAACCTGGGCGCGGTCGTTGAAAATGGCCGCCGCACACCGCTCTTCATCCGGGGTAACGCCGAAATACAGCAATCTCCGGCACTATTTTCCGCGCTCACCCTGCCGCTACCCAACGGACAAAACGTGCCCTTGTCAGTGGTCGCAAAACTGGAACGCGTGGATGGCCCGGTGAAAGTGGACAGGGAGAATGGCGCACGCATTGTGGTCGTGCAAAGCAACGTTCGCGACCGTGACCTGGTCGGTTTTGTCGGTGAAGCCAAAGCCGCCGTCGCCGCGCAAATCAGGCTGCCGGAAGGCTACCGCCTGACCTGGGGCGGTCAGTTCGAGAACCAACAACGCGCGGCAGCCAGGCTTGCCGTGGTTGTCCCGGTAGCCCTGGGCATGATCTTCATGCTGCTGTTCGCCACGTTCGGCTCGGTCAGGCAAGCCGTCCTGGTGCTGACAAATATTCCCTTCGCCCTGATCGGAGGCATCCTTGCATTGTGGATCAGCGGCGAATATATCTCTGTCCCCGCCTCGGTCGGGTTCATCGCGCTGTTGGGCATTGCAGTGCTCAACGGTGTGGTGATGGTGTCCTACTTCAACCAGCTGCACGCCGAAGGCATGAACATCACGCAGGTCGTGTTCGAAGGTGCAAAACGCCGTCTACGCCCGGTGCTGATGACCGCCAGCATCACGGCCTTTGGTCTGTTGCCCGTGCTGTTTGCCACCGGCCCCGGCTCCGAGATCCAGAAGCCGCTCGCCGTCGTCGTGACAGGCGGACTGATCAGCTCGACGCTGTTGACTCTGATCATGCTCCCCATCCTATACCGCCGCTTCGGCCTTGAACGCGTGAGGGAATCCACATGAAAGAAATGAATTGTTGTTTGACGCTGGTATGCCATCGCAGCTTGGAAGAACGGCTGGTCGATCATCTGCTGGAGCATCCGGACTGGGCGATCAGCTTTGTCCTGACTCGCAACGAGGGCGGCAGCCGGAAAGAAATACTGCCCAGCATGCTGGAACAAGTGCGGGGACGCTCGCAACGCGTCCAGATCGACACGGTGATGAACATCGACGATGCCCGCGCACTCATCGTCCACCTCAAGATCGAGGAAGCCAATCCGGAAATAGCCTACTGGATCACCCCGGTCATCGAGTACGGGAGGCTGGCATGATAAAAAATGCAGCGTGTGGCAGGTGCGGAATGGCAAGCGGACTATTGGGACTGATGCTGTTCAGTGGTTTTGCGGGTGCCGCCGAGATCAGCGACCTGCCGCCGCCCGCACAGGTTGACGCGGCGTTGAGCGATCACCTGCTGGTGCAGAACTCTATCAGCGGCTTGAAGCTGGAGCATGCCAATCAGCGCAAGTGGAACAGCGGCAATTACGAGTTCAATCTGCGTGCAGGCAATGCGCAACGCAACATGGTCAACACCGGACAAAACCTGAGGGAATGGGATATCGAGCTGGAACGCCCGTTGCGCCTGTATAACAAGGTGGAGATCGACGAGGACATCGGCGCGGCCAGCGTCGCGCGTGCCGGATACGCGGTCGGCGATGCCCGCCATGAAGCCGCGCGCATGCTGCTGCGGCTATGGTTCGCATGGCAACGCGAGCAGGCACAGGCCGACCTGTGGCAACAGCAAACGGACATTCTCGATCAACAGGTGAAAATGGCCGAGAAGCGCATCAAGGCGGGCGATGCACCCAGGCTGGAATTGAACCAGGCACAGGCTGCCGCCGCACAGGCCGGCGTGTCATTGCACCAGGCCCAATTGCGCGCGCAACTCGCCGGCAATGACCTGACACGGCAGTTCCCCGCCATCCGGCTGCCGGAAAGAGTGCAGCCCGTCACCCCGCAGGCTATCGAACACGACTTCAACTTCTGGAAGTCGCGCATACGCGAACACAACCACGAACTCGGCATGGTGCAACAGCAAAGCCGCGTGCAGCAACTGCTGGCACAACGCAGCCGCGCCGATCAGGTGCCCGACCCCACTGTCGGGGTGCGCCATTCCAGTGAATTTGGCGGCACCGAAATCGTGAATGGCGTTTATGTCAGTATGCCGTTCTCTTTCGGGCAACGCAGCGCAACGACTGAAGGAGCCGCACAACAAGCCGCCATCGCCGCCGACCAGGAAGCCTATGTGAAACGCCGCCTGGAAGGTGACATCTATGCCGCGTACACCCGGGCAGTGAAATATTTCGACACCTGGCAACAAGCGCATCAAGCCGCACTAGCCATGCGCGGCAATGCGGAATTGATCGCCAAAGCATACGGCCTGGGCGAAAGCAGCTTGTCCGACAGTCTCTACGCACGCCGCTTTGCCCTGGAATCCTCGCTGACGGAAGATCTCGCACAACTCGACGCCAACGAAGCGCGCTACAGCTTGCTGCTGGATGCACATCAACTGTGGCCATTGGATACGAGCGAGGACGAACAGCATGCGCATCATTATTGAAGCCCCGGCATTGTGCGCAGTACTGAAACTGCGCAATTCAGCAGCCTGCCGGATACTGCATAGAGAAACCATCCAACTTCTAATAACTATGCCGGTGATGCGCGTCAGGAAAATGTGAATGGACGTGGGTGAGGGGTTCATGCCGGTGAAAATGGCGATGCTTGCCGCCCGCCACAATCGCGCCGGCCAGCCGGCGCCAGTCTGCACTACCAAGATGCACGCCAGAGCGCGGCAAACACGCCGCTGCGCAATGCCATCCTCATGCCCTTCTCCTGCGCGCAGCGGTTTTTCCGAAAGCCACACTTTCAACCGGTCCGGGTGATACGCCGGGATGGCAGGCACAGGCCTCGCCATGTGCGGCGGCGACCAACTCATGCAGGATGCCGCACTCACCCGCGACATGGCTGGAGCCGCACCGGCCACGCAGCGCGGCGAGTTGCCGTTCGAGCGCCCGCATACTCTTCAGCCGCGCCCTTACCCGATCCAGTTGCGCGTCGATCAGGCGGTCGATGTCGCCACAGTCCGAATCCGGCTGCGCGACAAACCCAAGCAGGCGCTTCACGTCGGCAAGAGAAATATCCAGCGCCCGGCAATGGCGGATGAATGCCAGCCGTTCCAGATGCGCCGGGCCGTAGGCTCGATAGCCGTTGTGACTCCGCGCCGGTGCGGGCAGCAAGCCGACTTTTTCATAGTAGCGGATCGTCTCAATATCGACGCCGGTCGCCTGCCCCAGTTCGCCTATGCGCATCGAAGTTTTCATGGTGCTCCTGAAAGATGTAACAAAGTATTTTCATCCCGGACAGATCGTTGGCAAAATTCCGTTCGCCCTGATGCTTCGACATGCTCAGCACAGGGTGCGCAGAGCGTATCAAAGGGTTTGTTCAAACGCTTCGATATTTCACCACGAACGGTCTTTGATGTTCGATCTTGCCCGAATTAATGGATTTTTCAGGTTCATATTACACGCTTGACCATGAAGTTACTACAGGGTATTAAATGGGCGCTGACAAAAATACCTGAAGGAGAAAAACATGTCTGCCAGTTGCTGCGACTCAACCTGCGCATCACCCACCAGCGTCAGCCCGCGTTATCGCAAGGCACTATGGATTGCCCTGATGATCAATGCCGTGATGTTCGCTGTCGAGATCCTCGGCGGGGTGAAATCAGGCTCGGTATCGCTGCTCGCCGATGCGGTGGACTTCGCCGGCGACGCCGCCAACTACGGAATCACGCTGGCCGTACTGGCCATGGGACTGGCGTGGCGATCACGCGCCGCGATGGTGAAAGGCATTTCGATGATGGCGTTCGGTTTGTTCGTGCTCGCCAGAACCGGATGGGCCGCAATGTCCGGCATACCGCCGGAGCCGGCGACCATGGGTGCAATCGCGGTGCTGGCATTGCTCGCAAACGGCGGTGTTGCGTTGATGCTTTACGCCCACCGCGACGGCGATGCCAACATGCGCTCCGTATGGCTATGCAGCCGCAACGATGCGATCGGCAACGTCTCGGTGATGCTCGCCGCAGCCGGGGTGTTCGGCACCGGGAGTGGCTGGCCCGATCTCCTCGTAGCCGTGATCATGGCGGCTCTGGCGCTTACTTCGGGGATAGCCGTGACACGCCAGGCAAGCCGGGAACAGGCACGGCATGCCGAATCCTCCCGCATCGCCCTTCCCTGATGCCGGCGGAACAGTGACCGGATTGAACCCGGCATAAACAGAGCCTATACTGTCCGCGTGACGCCCATTTTTTCAGGCACTGCAAGGAGAAAAGGATGTATCCCTATTCAGAGCATATGTGGTGGGGCGGAATGTGGATGATATTTCCCCCGCTCCTCTTTTTCCTCGCACTGATCCTGGTTCCGCTGTATTTCTGGCAAAGGGGGTTTTCATCCAAATCTGCCGAAGACAACCCTGACACACCCCTGGGAATATTGAAGAAGCGCTATGCCAGGGGCGAGATCTCCAGGGATCAGTTCGAACAAATGAAACAGGACATCTCCTGATCCTGTGAGATTCGACCCAAATTAGTCCTAAAAAAGGATTTTGACGGGCGCTGATAATTAGGTATAATCCGCGCCTTCGCAAAAACCGCACTAGATCGAGGTTGTTATGTACGCAGTCATTAAAACCGGTGGTAAGCAATATCGCGTCACTTCCGGCGAAACTTTGAAAGTTGAAATCCTCCCCGGCGACGTGGGCAGTGCCATCGTGCTGGACAAGGTGCTGATGGTGGCCGACGGCGACAAATTGTCCGTGGGCAAACCCTTGCTGACCGGCGCAACCGTGAACGCGACCATCGTTGCGCATGGCCGCGGCGACAAGGTCCGTATCTTCAAGATGCGCCGCCGCAAGCACTACCAGAAGAATCAGGGACATCGTCAAAACTACACCGAGATCCGCATCGACGGCATCTCCGCGTAATTTCTGTTTTAAGGAGCAACAAGCATGGCATCAAAAAAAGGCGGCGGCAGTACCAGTAACGGACGCGACTCACATTCAAAACGACTGGGCGTGAAAAGCTACGGCGGCGAACTGATCAGCGCGGGCAGCATCATCGTGCGCCAGCGCGGCACCGAATTCCACCCCGGCGACAATGTCGGCATGGGCAAGGACCATACACTGTTTGCCAAGATCACCGGCAAAGTGGTATTCGCCATCAAGGGCGCGCAACAGCGCAGGACTGTTTCCATCGTAG
>JAJZEQ010000128.1 GCA_021851345.1 Pseudomonadota bacterium | reverse complement strand
CAGGTGGATCAGGCCGGCGCCACGATGCATGAAGTCGTCGATGCGGTGAAGCGCGTCACCGACATCATGGCCGAGATTTCGGCGGCCTCGAGCGAGCAGAGCGCGGGCATAGAGGAAGTCAACCAGGCGATCGTGCAGATGGACGACATGACGCAGCAGAACGCCGCGCTGGTGGAGCAGGCGGCCGCCGCTGCCGAGGCGATGCAGGGGCAGGCGGAAGCATTGATGGACGCGGTGAGTATCTTCAAGCTGGCTTCAGGCAAAACAGGCACGCAGACAGCTGCTGTCAAATCCGCGACCCGACCCGATATTCTGCACCCCGCCCCAAGAACACTGGCGCCACCCGCAAAGCAGCGCAAGCTGCCTGCGACCAGTGCTGACGAGGAGAACGATTGGAAAGAGTTCTGATCGCGCCGAACCGGCCGGTTCGTTAATATCCAACCGGTTGCAAGGACCATTCCGCAACGTACAGGGCACGGTAGCCGGGTAGCTGCCTTTCAGGCACGGCGTTTCCGCCAGAGATATATTCCCGCGCCCGCGAGCAACAGCGGCAGGGCCAGCAGAAAGAAGCCGCTGATGATCTCGAGTTCCCGCTTGCTTAATACCAGGCTGCTGTCTCTTGCGGCACGCGGCTGGATGGTGATCAGATTCTCGTCGCTGGCCAGCCAGTTCACCATGTTCACGCCCAGGTCCACGTTGCCGCCGTTTCCGGCGTAACTGTTGGCGAGGAACGCGCCGTTGCCGACCACCACGATACGCTGCCCCCGGTTGTTGATGCGGCGCTGCAGCGCCATTGCGATGACAGCCGGGCCGGGGATGTCGTGCTGCTTGTCGAAGTGCGGTTTGGCGCCCGGCTGATTGTCCGGTTTGTTGCGGCTCACCCAGCCGCGCGGCGCGACCTCGACGAGCACCTGGTGCTGCCAGTCATGATTTTCATTCCAGATCAGCGGGCGGGCGTAAGGGAAAGCCGTGATCAGATTGAAGTTGCGGGTGACGGGGTGCGGCGGATAAGCCGCGCCCAGCGACCATGTTGAAGGCGCGTTCATCGCGCTGGCGGCCGGGTCGATAACGATGCCGGGCGGAAGTTGCAGGTCGAGCTTTTCGGCAAGGCGTTCCAGTCCGTGCAGCGGCCCCGCGTCCACCAGCCACAGCAGGCTGCCGCCGCGGTCGATATGGCGCAGCAGTTTGGCCACTTCGCCGGGCATCAAATCGATTTGCGGCTGGGTGATCACCAGGACGCTGACGTTGTCCGGCACTTCCTGTGCCAATGCCAGGTTCAGGCTGCCGAGATGAAATCCGTTCTGCTTGAGCTTGGCGCCGAACACCGAGCCCAGATCATAGTTGGCGATGCCGTCCAGCTTGGGTTCCCCGTGCCCGTCCAGGTACATCACGGTCTGGTCGCGGGTATGCGCCAGGCGCAACAGGGCGCCGGTGAGGGCAGGCTCGTTGATCTTGGTCAGGTGTTCGCCGCGTCCGGCATATTCGACCACCATTTCGCCATTGAAGCGGATTTGCGCGGCACGGGCCTGTTCGGGTTCTTTCGACGGGTCGACAAACACCAGTTTGATGTCCGGTTTGTAGCGCTGGTAGCGCGACAGGAAATCGCGGATGATCTTGCGGACGTCGCCGTGCTGCGCGTCCTGTTCGGTCGCGTACACGGTGATCGCGACAGGCCCTTCCAGTTGCCTGAGTACTGCCACGCTGCCCGGATCCAGGCTGTTGACGGTGTTGTAAGTGACGTCGCGCTGTATGTGATAGCGTGCGGAAAGATAACCCAGACCGCCGGCAATGCCGGTCAAAGCCAGCACGAATGCCAGGTTGAGAAGCAAGTGGTTAATGTGAAATTCGCGCAGCGATTCGTTTGCTCCCTCGCCCGCTTGCGGGAGAGGGGAACGGGCTCGCACGTTCTGGTAGAGTTTACGCAGCATGTTTCATCCGTAGATGCGATTGTTGTGCAGGCGCTTCATGGCCAATGCCAGAAACGCGGCGGTGAACAGGACAAAGAATGCGGCATCGCCGCTATCCAGCAAACCGTTATTGAAATTCTCGAAGTGATGGAGCGGCGAGAGCAGGTGCCAGGGAGAGTTGTCCGCCAATGCGCCGATGTCGATCAGCCACAAACCGAGCAGTACGGCCAGCGTGCTGATTGCGGCGATCAGGGGTTGGGTGGTGAGCGCCGAAATATAAAGCCCCAGCGCGACGTAGCTTGCCGCAAGCAGCAACAATCCAAGAAGATTGCTCAGCATCAGTCCTTGGTCGATATGGGTGCCGAGCATCAGGGAGTAGAGCATCAACGGCACGCCTGCCAGCAGCAGGGCCAGAAACACCATCAGGCCGAAGAATTTTCCGAGCACTATGTGGCGGTCGCGCAAAGGGGCGGAAAGCAGCAGCGCCATGGTCTGGTTGCGGCGCTCCTCGGCGATCAATCGCATCGTGAATACCGGTACCAGCATCATCAGCAGCAGCGCAACGGTGCTGAACATCGGGGCGGCGATGATGCTGGTCACGCCGGGCGGATTGGCGAGTTGAGCCAGTTGTGGCTGCACTTCCAGAAAAGCCTCCAGGCGCGCCAGGAAGAACCACGCCAGAATGAATTGCAGCACCGCGAACACGAACCAGGTGGACGGCACCGCAAACAGGCTGCGCAATTCCCGCATGGCGAGCAGGCGGATCATTTTGCCTCTCCCGTCGCGGCCGATTCGGCATCGGTGATCCTGACGAACACATCTTCAAGCGTGGCTTGCAGCGGGGTGAGTTGATCCAGCTGCCAGCCCTGTTGCGCGCAAAGTTGCAGCAATGCGTCGCTGGGGTTGTTATCCGGTGCATGCAGCACCCGGAACCGGTTAGGTGTTATTTGCTCGACATTGCCGACCCCGGCGATGCCGGCCAGAACGCTGATATCCGGCGGGTTGCGCAGGCTGATGATGAAGCCGGACACATGCCCGTATTCCTGCATGTGCGCACTGGTATCGCCGTAGATCAATCTGCCGTGATGCATGATTTCCACGCGGTCGCAGATGCTTTCCACTTCGCCGAGCAAATGTGTGGAGAGAATCACGCTGCTGTGATTGCCCAGCTCGCGGATCAGGCTGCGTATATCCCGGATTTGCGCGGGGTCCAGGCCGACTGTGGGTTCGTCCAGCACGATCACCGCGGGTTGGTGGATGATGGCCTGGGCGATACCGACGCGCTGCTGATAGCCCTTGGACAGGGTCGCTATGATTTTTTTTCCGGCCGCCTCAAGACCGCATCGCTGCCTGCTTAGCGCCAGAGCCGCGGGGACATCGGCGGTCTTCACGCCGCGCACGCGCGCCGCAAAAGTCAGGAAATGATTCACGCTGAGCTCGCGGTACAGGGGCGGGGTTTCGGGCAGATAGCCCAGATGCGCTTTCGCCAGGGCCGGCCGGCGCAGCAGGTCGATGCCGCAGACTTCGATGCCGCCGCTATCCGGCAGCAGGCAGCCGGTGAGCATCTGCAGCGTGGTGGTCTTGCCCGCGCCATTGTGGCCGAGCAAACCCAAAACCTCGCCGCGCCTTAATTCCAGCGATACGTCATGGATGACCTGGTGCTTGCCGAAGCGGCGCTTCAGGTTGCGTGCGGCAAGGGTTATTTCCGGGGTGGTTTTTTGCAAAATCGAGCAATCGCCGCAGTTGTGAGTTTGGCTAAATATAACCTATTATGTGCGCCCATATCAAAAGCAGCATTGTCATGACCCAGCTCAAACCCATCATTCTAGGCGCCTTGCTGCTCACAGCGTGCGCGCATGTCCCGGGGAAAACATCCCCGAATGCGCCGGGACAGGCCGAAGCCGCGAAGTCACCCGAACCGCCCAAACAGCCGGCAGCAGCCCCGGTGGTGTTGCCGGACGTGGAATTGAACAGCGACTTGCTGTATGAAATTCTGATGACGGACATTGCCAGCCAGCGCGGGCAGCCCGGGCTGGCTGCCGATGACGCTCTGGATTTGGCCAGGAAGACGCGCGACCCGCGCCTTGCGATGCGCGCCGCCCATCTGGCGATCGAATCGGGCCAGATGGACAAGGCCATCGAAGCCCTCAGGATATGGCAACAGATCGACCCGAATTCGCAAACCGTGTCGCGTCTGCTGTCCTCGGTCCTGTTGCGCAACGGCATGATAGATGAGGCACGCCTGGAATTCGTAAAAGTATTGAAAGCGGAGGGCGACCACACCGGGCAGACTTTTCTTCAGCTGTATCAAATGCTGGCCGTGTATCCGGACAGGGCCGCCGCATTGAAACTGTTGCGCGAACTTGCCGCACCTTACCCGGGTGTGGCTGAGGCGCATTGGGCTGAGGCTCAGCTGGCACAGGCGGCCGGCGACCAGGCTCTTGCCTTGCGCGAAGCAAGGCGGGCGCGCGACCTGCGTCCGGAATGGGATATGGCGGTTTCGCTGGAGGCGTCGCTGTTGCAGAAAAGTTCGCCGCAGCAGGGGTTGGACGTATTGAAACATTACCTGTCCGATTACCCGGACGCGCATGAAATTCGTTTGCAATATGCGCGGGCATTGCTCGAGCAGAAGCAATACATCCAGTCGCGAGCCGAATTCCAGCGTTTGTCCAACGAAAACCCCGACAACCCCGAACTGGCCTATGCCACCGCGCTGATTTCCCTGCAGCTGAACGATCTGCAAAGCGCCGAAAAAGAACTCAAGCAGGCGTTGGAAAAAGGCAAAAAAGACCGGAATACGGTGCAGTATTACCTCGGCCAGCTGAGCGAGGCAAAGAACAGCAATGACGAGGCCATAGCCTATTATCGCGAGGTCAAGGGAGGGGAGTTTCTGGCGGCGGCGCAGATCCGTCTGGCCTACCTGCTGAGCAAGGGCGGCCAGATTGCCGAGGCGCGCCGGATTCTGGATCAGGTGGTGGTGTCCAACGACCAGCAGCGCGCGCAGATCGCCCTGATTGAAGCGCAATTGTTGCGTGATGCGGGCCAGTATGCCGAGTCTTTTCAGGTATTGCAGAGCGCGTCGGAAAAGATGCCGAACGACCCGGATTTGCTTTACGGGGCAGCGATGATGGCCGACAAGATCGGCAAGCAGGACGTGTTCGAGAAAATGATGCGCCAGGTGATCAAGATCCGTCCCGATTACGCGCAGGCTTATAACGCGCTTGGCTATAGTTTGCTGGACCGCAATGAGCGCATTCCCGAAGCGCTCGCCCTGGTCGAAAAAGCTTTGCAGCTTGCCCCTGATGATGCTTCCATCATGGACAGTGTGGGTTGGGGTTATTTCCGCAGCGGCAGACTGGACGACAGCGTGAAGATGCTGCGGCGCGCCTACGCAAGCGATCCCGACCCGGAGATTGCCGCACATCTGGGTGAAGCGCTGTGGGTAAGCGGCGACAAGGACGGAGCCAGGAAGGTCTGGCAGGAAAGTCTCAAGGCCAATCCCGGCAGTGCGCCTTTGCAAGCAGTCATCAAGAAATTCGAACCCTGAACATGAAGTGGGTGCTGGTTTTATTGCTGGCCATGCTGGGCGGCTGCGCGCTGTTGCCGCCCGCGACCGCACCCGTTGCACGGCCCGCAAACTTCGAAACTTCAGCCTTTGCGCTTAACGGGCGTATTTCCATCCAGCACCTCGGGAAACGGCAATCCGCCGGATTGCACTGGAAGCATCTGGCGCGATCCGATGAGATATTGCTGCTCACTCCGCTCGGGCAAACTGCCGCGCGTGTTTATCGCGATGACACGAAGGCGACCCTGGATGACGGGTCCAGGCATTACCAGGATGCCGATGCGGAGGCGCTGATGCAGCAGGTGCTGGGTTGGCATTTGCCGCTGAATGGCCTGCATTACTGGGTGTTGGGCAAAGCGGATCCCGATGGCGCCGCACAGATCGAACGTGCCGCCAATGGGCAGATTTCAGTGCTGCGCCAGGACGGCTGGGAGGTGCGATTCCTGCGCTATGCCGACAGCAAGCCGGGCGATTGCGCGCAAGCGTCTGGTGAAACTGCCGGCCATTCGACCGGGCCATCAAAAGACGCTGGCCAAGTTGCGGGTTCCGGTGCGGGAATGTCACCCCCGCGCCTCCTCCCGCAATCGGCTGGCTGCGCCAGTAACGGGGAGGCGGACAGCTTGCCGGCGCGTTTGCAGCTGAGCAACGGGGATATGCAGCTGCAGCTGCTGATCGATGAATGGGACTGGAACCCGCAGTGAGGCTGACAAACGCGATTCATGGCCACGGAACATACTGGATGCGCGGAAAGTTTGCGTCCGCCCCGGGTTTTGCCCTGTCCGCGATTTCCGCGGTTCGGGTTTGCGGTTTCCCGGGTCGCCAGGGTGAACCCAAGTTGAAGCCATGGTGAAAGGCATTCAATGAAGCTTACCTGTCCGGCACCGGCAAAATTGAATCTGTTCCTGCATGTCGTCGGGCGCAGGCCGGATGGTTACCATTTGTTGCAGACGCTGTTCCGCTTCATAGACCTGCATGACACGCTGCACTTCAGCCTGCGCGAAGATGGCGCGGTGCGGCGTACCAATACCGTCGAGGGCGTGCCCGAGGAACAGGATTTATGCGTGCGCGCGGCGCTCCTGCTGCAAAAAGACACAGGATGCGGGTTGGGGGTAAATATCACGGTTGAAAAGCTCATTCCGATGGGCGGCGGCCTGGGCGGCGGCAGTTCGGATGCGGCGACCACGCTGGTCGCGCTGAACCGTTTGTGGTCGCTGGGTTTGTCGCGTGCGCACTT
>JAJZEQ010000235.1 GCA_021851345.1 Pseudomonadota bacterium | reverse complement strand
CGGCTTCGACATCGCCCCGCTCTCGCCGACCACGCTGGCGATACGCGCGATGCCGGTGATGCTCAAGCAATCCGAAGCCGAAGCCGCCGCGCACGACGTGATCGACGAATTGCGCGAATTCGGCGCAAGCCGCGCGATGACCGAACGGCGCGACGAATTGCTCGCCACCCTCGCCTGCCACGGCGCGGTGCGCGCCAACCGCATCCTCAGCATCCACGAAATGAACGCGCTGCTGCGCGAGATGGAACAGACCGAACGTTCCGGCCAATGCAACCACGGCCGCCCAACCTGGTTCCAGATAACGCTTGCCGAACTCGACAAGATGTTCATGCGCGGGAAATGAAGGTCAATCAAATCATTTAAATCAACACGAATTACTGCACACACCTTGAATCTTTATACCTTTCTAAATGTTCTCGCAGCAAGCAGTGGCATGCTAGGCTCCATTTTCCTTTACAAAGGAAGTTTTTCATTTGAGGCTCCCTCGGTCTGGATGGACGATGAGCTTTTGAATCACATGAAAACGAGAAACAAAAGACGACAAATGCTTCAACGAACAGGCATGATTTTCTTATTCATAGGCTTTCTACTTCAATGTATTGCTCAATTTGTGCCACCTGCAAACTAGAAAAATCCATTTTTCGGGATGAAGCGCTAGGAGCCGCGCAGCGAATGACGAGACATACCTTAATGGTAGGCGAGGAATGAGCGAGCACGCGACACCGCGATTCGCCCGAACAATGGATTTTTCGACCACCCGCATCGCCTTCGCCAGCTTCATCGGCACCGCCATCGAGTTCTACGATTTCTACATCTACGGCCTCGCCGTGGCGATGGTGATCGGCCCGGTGTTCTTCCCCGGCAGCGACCCTGCTGCGCAGGCGTTGAGTGCGTTTCTCACTTTCGGCATCGCGTTTCTGGCGCGCCCGTTCGGCGCATTGCTGTTCGGACATTTCGGCGACCGGATCGGCAGGAAAGCCACGCTGGTCGCATCCTTGCTGGTGATGGGAATTTCCACCACGCTGATCGGCGTGCTGCCCGGATATGATCTGATCGGCTGGACCGCACCCGCCCTGCTCTGCCTGCTGCGCTTCAGCCAGGGCATTGGTCTGGGCGGAGAATGGGGCGGGGCGGCCTTGCTGGCTGCGGAGTATGCGCCTGAGGGCAAGCGCGGCTGGTTCGGCATGTTCCCGCAACTGGGACCTCCGGTCG
Organism: Pseudomonadota bacterium; assembly: GCA_021851345.1. Taxonomy (GTDB): domain Bacteria; phylum Pseudomonadota; class Gammaproteobacteria; order Burkholderiales; family Gallionellaceae; genus Gallionella. The sequence goes on along the minus strand of JAJZEQ010000235.1, from coordinate 5,500 downwards.
GTTTTTTGCTGGCCACCGTCAGCTTCCTGTTGCTGTCGCAATTTCTCAACGATGCGCAGTTCCGCGCATGGGGCTGGCGCATTCCCTTCCTGGCCAGTGCAGCATTGGTGATCGTCGGTCTCTATGTGAGGCTCAAGCTCGCAGAGACTCCGGTGTTCGCCCAAGCCATGCGATCCAGCCAGCCGGTCCAACTGCCGCTGGCAGAACTGTTCAGGCATCATGCAAAGTCCCTGCTGTTGGGCGCACTGGCAATAGTCGTGTGCTACGCGCTGTTCTACATCTCCACGGTGTTCGCATTGAGCTATGGCGTTGCAACACTGGCCATCCCGCGCCCGCAATTCCTTGGCATGCTGTGCGTGGCCGTGATCTTCATGGCGGCAGCTACGCCGCTTGCCGCCTGGGCGGGCGACCGCTATGGCCGCCGCCCGGTATTGCTGGTTGCGGGCGGTGCTGCATTCCTTTCCGGCTTTCTGCTCTCCCCGATGCTCGGCAGCGGATCGATGTGGCAGATCACCGCCTTCCTTTCCATCGAACTGTTCCTGATGGGCGCCACGTTTGCACCCATGGGCGCTCTGCTGCCGGAACTGTTCCCGACCGCGGTGCGCTACACAGGGGCGGGCGCGGCCTACAACCTGGGCGGCATACTCGGCGCTTCGCTGGCGCCCTACATCGCGCAACAACTGGTGTTGCACGGCGGCCTGTCCTGGGTTGGCGGCTATGTATCCACAGCCGCCGCTATCAGCCTGCTGGCTGTATACATAATGCGTGAAACGAGAGACAGTGAGTTGGCATGAACCTTAAAACTCTTGGTCCACGAAAAACACGAAAGGCACGAATAAACACTATCGAATGCCCAGGTACATTCATTCGCTCATGGTGTAGCAATTTAAGACTCTGCCTCCCCTCACGTACGTTGCGAGCTTCTGACTTGCAGCGAAATGTTCGTTTGGTCCATTTCGTGATTTTCGTGTCTTTCGTGGACAGTCAGTTTTTCCCAGAATGAAGACTTTGCCCCCCGCCATCTTCCTGATGGGCCCCACCGCCAGCGGCAAGACTGGCGTCGCGGTGGAACTGGCCCAGCATTTGTCGGTGGAAATCATCAGCGTGGATTCCGCGCTGGTGTATCGCGACATGAATATCGGCACCGCCAAGCCGGACGCAGCCACCCTCGCCCGTGCGCCTCACCACCTGATCGATATCATCAATCCAACCGAAGCGTACTCCGCTGCTGCGTTCCGCCGTGATGCACTGCGACTGATGGCGGACATCACGCAGCGTGGGAAGATCCCGTTGCTGGCAGGTGGCACGATGCTGTACTTCAAGGCGCTCAGTGCCGGGTTGAGCGACCTGCCGCAATCTGATCCCGCAGTACGCACCGCACTCAATTCCGAAATCGCGCAACACGGCATTCAGCACCTGCACCGGCAACTCGCGCAAGTGGACGCCGAAACTGCCGCGCGCCTGAAGCCGACCGACACGCAGCGCATCCAGCGAGCGATGGAGATCTACCGCCTCACCGGCCAGACCATGTCTGCGCTGATTCAATTAAAACCCCTCACAAGCAAAGGGGCTTGGGAGGGGGGGGAATTGCCTTACCGCGTCATACCCATTGCCCTGCTCCCCTCCGAACGCAGCCAACTGCACGCGCGCATCGCAGCACGCTTTTCGGCTATGCTGAAGCAGGGATTAGTCGATGAGTTGCGCGAATTACAAACATGTTATGCTTTGCATCCTGACTTGCCCTCGATGCGTTGTGTGGGCTACCGTCAGGCATGGCAATTTCTCGCAGAAGAAATCAATGAGGCAGATTTGCTGGAAAAGGGCACAGTTGCCACACGACAGCTTGCCAAACGCCAGCTCACATGGTTGCGCTCCATGCCGGACAAAATTGAATTCGATTGTCTTGCCGGGAATCTGGCCGAACAAGTGCTGGATACGGTTCAATCAACTACCGATACAAAATAAAAGAACTGCCGGATAGGCGATCAAAATGCAGGGGAGAAATAATGGAAGGCACACTGAATAGTTCAGGCTTTGATCCCAAGTATCCGGGTGAAAACAACTCCCTGCTCTCGAAATTATTGGTTCGTTACAGAAGCAGCGCAGAAACCGAGCACGAGCAGGCTACCCTAAGATTTTTACTTACCTGCGCGGGAGTTTTTTATCTTTGGCTGGTCGGACACGTTGATCTCATCGGCACAGTCACCGAGCGGGCTGAAGTCCTTAAGTTTTGGGCACACTGGTGGTTTCCTTCGTTATATTTTTTATACCCATTAGTGCATATTGCCTCTCTGGTATTACACCCGCCCAGACTATTCTCCCGTAGAATTATTTTGATATTTCTGGATAGCGCCGCCACCACTTTTTTGGTTTCTCATGGCGGGCTATTCGATGTTTTTACCGCACTCTATTTCTGGATAGCAATAGGATACGGATTCAGGTACGGGCCAAGCTGGCTGGCCTATTCAACGATCGTAAGTATTGCATTTTTTTCCTTGGCACTTTACCGGGTTCCGGTATGGGATACGAGTTCAATTGCCGGGATATCGATGATGCTTAACTTAACGGTCGTTTCAGGTTATGCCTGTCACTTGCTGAGAAGATTGCAATCAACCCAACGGAAATTACTGCTCAAGGCGACAGAACTGGAAAGCCTCGCGACCCGCGACTCCCTCACCGGACTGGCCAACCGTGCCTTGCTCATGGATCGTCTGGAGCACGCCATCACATTGGCAACTCGCAAGGAAAGCGATGTTGCCGTGCTATTCATCGACGTAGACGGGATGAAAACGGTGAATGACCGGATAGGCCATGCTGCCGGGGATGCATTGCTGATCGAGATTGCCAACAAACTCCAGGCTCGTTTGCGGGCCGTTGATACATTCGCCAGGATAGCCGGGGACGAGTTTGTGATCATTCTGGAGGGGGTGGCAGACCGGCAAAGCGTTCTGAATGTGGCGGATATCGTACTGGAAGAAGTATGCAGCGTGACATCCATCGCAGGCCAGGATATCAAGATTTCGGCCAGCATTGGTATTGCATGGCTATCCTCGATTCCCAGGATGTTATGGAAACCGGATACCCTGATAGCAGCCGCAGATGAAGCGATGTATGCAGCCAAAAGAAGCGGCAAGAACCGGTATTGTATCGCCGCTGTAAATGCTCCTTAACATGGCCCGCTGAACACCGGACAGATTCTGCAGTTCAATGTTGCCATTAGACCGGGAGCCATGATTTACGGCATAATGCGCATCATTATTTTCCCAGCGCACCAACATTCATTTCATGAAAATTGCCATCGCCGGTACCGGTTACGTGGGTCTTTCCAACGCTGTCCTGCTTGCCCAACACAATGAAGTGGTTGCAATCGACATCGTTCCCGAGAAGGTCGAAATGCTTAACCGCAAGCAGTCGCCCATTGAAGATGCCGAGATCGAGGATTACCTGAAGCACAGAACGCTCAACCTCAAGGCCACACTGGACAAACGCGCAGCCTATTCCGGTGCGGACTATGTCATCATCGCCACGCCGACAGACTACGACCCGGAGACCAACTACTTCAATACCAGGTCCATCGAGTCGGTCATTCAGGATGTCATGGGTATCAACCCGCAGGCCGTGATGGTAATCAAATCCACCATTCCAGTCGGTTACACCGTCAAGGCCAGAGTCAGGTTCAATTGCGGCAACCTGATCTTCTCGCCGGAGTTTTTGCGCGAGGGCCGCGCGCTGTATGACAACCTGCATCCCTCGCGCATCGTCGTCGGCGAACGCTCGAAGCGCGCCGAGACCTTTGCCGACCTGCTCAAGCAGGGCGCGATCAAGCAGGACATCCCCACGCTGTTTACCGACTCGACCGAGGCCGAGGCGGTCAAGCTGTTTGCCAACACCTACCTAGCGATGCGCGTGGCTTTCTTCAACGAACTCGACACCTATGCGGCCACTCACGGGCTTGATACCAAACAGATCATTCAGGGAGTAAGCCTGGACCCGCGCATTGGCGATCACTACAACAACCCTTCGTTCGGTTACGGCGGCTATTGCCTGCCCAAAGACACGAAACAACTGCTCGCCAACTATCAGGAAGTCCCGCAGAACCTGATCCATGCCATCGTCGAATCAAACACCACGCGCAAGGATTTTATTGCAGCAAGTATCGTCAAGCGCAACCCGAAGATAGTCGGCATTCACCGCCTGGTCATGAAAAGCGGCTCCGACAACTTCCGCTCTTCCAGCATTCAGGGCATCATGAAACGCATCAAGGCCAAGGGTATCGAAGTGATTGTGTATGAACCCGCGCTCAAGGAACCGGAGTTTTTCCGCTCCAGAGTCGTGAATGACCTGGTGCAATTCAAGAAGGAGTCAGACATCATCGTAGCCAACCGCATTACCGACGACATCCGGGATGTGTCAGACAAGGTTTATAGTCGTGATCTGTTTGGCAAGGACTAAGGGCCTGTGATCCGGTGGTCTAGCCAGCCTGGCCAGACGGCTTTGCAAAACCAACCTTTCTTCAGCAGGGCATCAGCTTCTGCTGCCCTGGCAGGCCAGCGTACCGACCCGGCCCTCCACCTCGCGCATCACCACCTCATGGCGGGGTAATGAGGCAATGTCCAGCCCCTGCAGGTATTGCTGCATGGACACCAGCTCGTAGCCCTGTTCCTGCCAGCCCTGCAGCAACTGCTCGAATATCGGCAGCCATTTCCCGCCTTCGAGCTCGGCATGCAGCGTATATACGTGGCCGGTATGACACGGTGGGGCGGAGCCCTCCGGTGCGGGAATACCGGCCTCGCGCCCGCTCCCGCTATCGGCCGAATCCCCCGCCAACGCTGCGCGGGTGCGACCGGTGGCAGACGGCACTTCGGTCAGTTTCAGGATGTGCTGCGCGATATTGTCCAGCGTGATGCCGTCGCGGTTCATCAGTTCGTCGAGCGTCGGCAGGGTCGTCGGCAATTGCGGACAGGCAATAATCTCGGCTTGCCAGGTCGGGATGAAGGGATGCGTGCCGCGCGTATCCGAGCTGTATTGAAAACCCAATTGCTGCATCAGCCGCAGCGCGTGGCGGTTCATCTGCCAGCCTGCCGCCGCATGGGTGTGCGGCGCCTCGCCGAATATCCCGGTATAGCGGTCCACCGCAAGCTGCAATTCACGGCGTGTCCACCCGGCATCCCTGTTTGCGACATCATCCTGCCAGCGGATATGGTCGTAGCAATGGATGCCGGTTTCAAATCCGGCAACCTTCACCATGCGCATGATGTCCGCGCACTTCCTGCCGATATCTGGCGCGGGCAACAGCGTGCCATACAACAGCGTCTTGATACCGTAATGTTCCACCACCGAGGTGCGCGACACCTTGCCGAGAAATCCGGGGCGAAATACGCGCTTGATCGCGCGCCCGGTGTGGTCGGGGCCGAGCGAGAAGAAGAACGTGGCCTGCGCGTTATGGCGCTGCAGCACTTCGACCAGGCGCGGCACGCCTTCACGGGTGCCGCGATAGGTG
>JAJZEQ010000217.1 GCA_021851345.1 Pseudomonadota bacterium | reverse complement strand
CCGCCAACTCACGAAACTCGGGTGTATATTCCTGCTTCGGTATCTTCATCGTCTTCCTTTCCTGTGGGTTCGTAATTTTACGTCACCCTTGGAAGACGATTTTTCGGGGGAAGGTCAGCCTGGCGGCAAACCCTCTCCGCAATTGCGTATGATTGTTGCTTATACATTTTTTTCGCATAGTCATCGGCAGATTCATATTGTGCGTTCAAGTCATAACCTGATTTGATTTTTCCATCCTGCTCCAGGCGATAGAACCTTTCATATGTTTCATCAACCGAACAAGTCTTGACCCCGTCCGATTCAGTTATTTCCATTTTGTTCGCGACCTGGACGATGGCATCACGAATCCGAATCAACGATTCAAAGTTGAACGGATCTCCTTTAAGTCTTATGGAAACGTTGGCCAAAGCATTCCCGTCTGCGACAAGATACCAGGACAATGCATTCTCATGCTCTTGCGGCAATTCATCGATTGCAGAAATCAGAGACACAAGAAGACCCCTTACACCATATATCTCTTCAATATCCAGCTTCTTCCCCTGTAATGTATATTGAATATCCTGCGATCCAAAGTGCTCCTGTAACCAGATTGATAGCATCTGTATTGCCTCCAACAAGAGGCAATTGTTTTCAATCTTGGCTTCCTTGCCAGTTTTAATTTCATAGGTTTTGGCGATCGGGATTTCATATGCAGAATCGGCGTCACACGATTCTGCAATAGGCTTCGATTTATCCAGGGCATTTAGTCCACCGGTTCTAGCAACCATGAGTTCCATGTCATCATTTCTTAGCCGTTTGCCTACTTGACGCTTGATATCATCTCCATCGATTGACTCGACATCCAACGGATGAAAGCAATCCTTGTCATCAAGTACGGAAGCCAGATTCTCACGGTCCATTTCATTCTCCAATCTGCATTACAGTTATGCAGTATAAAAACGAGTGACTGGCGTCGATTTTTAAATGTCTACGGATTTGATTGCTGAGCCAGGACCGGAGAATAATGCCGGCGGGATTTGAAAATTGCCCAGCCACACTCGTTAAGTAAGTGGTGCACGCGTCGCTTGTTTGAGAATAATTCAAAACATATATAGCTGCGTCGACGAAACATGCAACCTTTATTAAGGAATGGAAATGGCCATTGATCAAGAGAAGTTGGAACAACTGGATGAACAACTGGTATGTGCAATGGTTTCAGGAAGAAAACGACTGGGGATACTGGGGATAGTTTCCCTTTCCACCCCCAGTGGAGAATTCCTAAACCATGTACTGTTTTACGATTTTATTCAAAACGAGCAGGAACCGTTGATGCCGGTTGGGGTTATACAATTGGCCCAGGAGATTCTTGAGGTTTTTGGCCCGTGGTTATCCTTTTTTGAATCCCGGCGTGAATATTCGGCATGGTCTAAACAAGTTGATACTGAACAACCGATCAGCCCGTTGTCCGTTGCACGCGCATTTCTCTGTTCCACTGGAAAGCTTCAATTACCTGACAGTGACGTCTTGGTCCAACAGACGCTGAGCCAACAATCTCAAGATAAATCATTGGGGTTAGGAATGAGTCCTGAATTGATGGAGTCCTGGCTTAAATGGGCCATCCATGAGGACGAAATCTCCAGGGATTATTCAAGAGCCAGAAATCAGCTGGCCCAAGCCATCGCGGATTCGGCGAATGAGGCATGACCTCTCAGTCATTCAGCGGCTACTTCACTGCGATTGACTATGTCCAACATGGGCCAATGAATTCGAGCCACCTCATAACATGAATAATAATTATTATTTACTTTTAACATGTTACGAATAACACAGACAACAAAAAGCCCGCTGCTGTGCGGGCTGTTTGAGTGATGTGGCGTCCCCAACGAGATTCGAACTCGTGTTACCGCCGTGAAAGGGCGATGTCCTAGGCCTCTAGACGATGGGGACTTTGACTTTGAATCAGCTCTTTTGGTGGAGATAAGCGGGATCGAACCGCTGACCTCTTGCATGCCATGCAAGCGCTCTCCCAGCTGAGCTATACCCCCGGTACCTCGAAAGAGCGCGCATTATAGAGATGCGACCTATGCTTGTAAAGCTGGCACGCCAAATAATTACAGGTATTTTTTCATCCGCGCCAGCACGGTATCGCGCGGGAACAATGCCAGCACGGCATCGACCGACGGGGTATGCGTCTGCCCCACCAGCATCACGCGCAACGGCATCGCCAGCCTGGGCATCTTCAGATTGTGCTTGGCCAGCAATTCCTTGATCAATGCGGCCAGAACGGGTGCTTCCCAGGTTACATCGGCAAAACGCCCGGCGAGTTCGCGCAAAGCGGGCAGCACCTCGGGTAGCAGGTGCGCGTCCAGCAACTCCTGTGCGGGATGCAATTCGATGTAGAACACTTCGGCGGCATCGGCCAATTCGTTAAGGGTCGCCACGCGTTCCTTGTACAGCGCCACGATCGATTCCAGCACCGGAACATCGCTGACCGTCACGCCGCGCGCTGCGAGACGCGGGCGCACCAGCGCAGCCAGGCGCGCATTGTCGGCCTGCTTCAGATACTGCTGGTTGACCCAATTCAATTTCTCGGTGTTGAACTGCGCGGCGGAGGGTGTGATGTGGTCGAGATCGAACCAGGAGCAGAATTCCTTTACCGAGAATATCTCCCTGTCGCCGTGCGACCATCCCAGCCGTGCCAGATAATTGATCACTGCCTCCGGAAGGTAACCGTCCTCGTCGTATTGCATCACGCTGACCGCGCCGTGGCGTTTGGATAGCTTGGTACCGTCATCGCCAAGGATCATCGACAGGTGCGCATATTGGGGCACCGTCGCGCCGAGAGCCTTGAGGATATTGATTTGCCGCGGCGTGTTGTTAACGTGGTCGTCGCCGCGAATCACGTGCGTGATACCCATTTCCCAATCATCGACAACCACGCAGAAATTGTAAGTCGGTGTGCCGTCGGCGCGGGCAATGATCAGGTCATCCAGTTCGCTGTTCTCGAAAATGATCTTGCCCTTGACCATGTCGTTCCATGCCGTCACGCCGTGTTGCGGATTCTTGAATCGCACCACCGGCTTGACTCCCTCCGGAGGAACCGGCAGCACCTTGCCTTGCTCCGGGCGCCACTGGCCGTCATAACGCGGCTTCTCGCCACGCACGCGCTGTGCTTCGCGCATCGCATCCAGTTCCTCCGGAGAGGTGTAGCAACAATAGGCCGTCCCCTCATCCAGCATCTGCCGGATCACTTGTTTGTAACGCTCCATGCGCCTCATCTGGTAGAACGGACCCTCGTCATAGTCCAGATTCAACCATGACATCCCGTCCAGGATCGCCTGCACTGCCTCGGGCGTAGAACGTTCCACATCAGTATCCTCGATGCGCAAAATGAAAGTGCCGCCATGTTTTCGCGCATACGCCCAGGAGAACAAGGCGGTGCGTGCCCCGCCGATGTGGAGGAAGCCGGTGGGGCTGGGAGCAAAACGGGTACGAATTGTCATGACTTGAGGAAATGCAAAATAAGGCGCGCATTTTACGGGCTTTGCGCATCGCGCGCACCAAGTTGTCGTTGCGGCATTGACCAAGGTTGCCGCGATATGCTCTAATCCGCGCCCTCATTTCTCTTTCGGGCTCGGGCGGTTAGCTCAGCGGTAGAGCACTGCCTTCACACGGCGGGGGTCACTGGTTCGAACCCAGTACCGCCCACCATGATCCAAATCCATAGAACCTGCACCAGATACAGCCACTCGAAACTTTGATTGTTAAAATGGCGGATTTTGATCCGGGAACAAACTGGACAGACTATCGCACCCAGATTTTTTAAATTTTCGACTTTGCTTGATCGGACCATGCAATAAAGTGCCGAGGTTCGCACATGAAAAAACCCCACCGTGTCACCACAGTAGGGTTGAAATATTACTGGCCGACCCTTGACCAACCAAACCGAAATTACTCAGGCCAGCTCGGAATTACAGTCAGCGACTTGCTGCGGTTAGCCAATGACAAGGTTGGTGTTTGCCAACCTGGCCAGATGCCTATGCAGCTTGTTCGCAGGATGGGTTTATCAGAACTTGACGCGCACACCAGCACCATAGGTGTTGAAGTTGGCAATAGCGCCTGGGCCAGTGCCTGACGCTGTATACACTGCTCCGCCACCTTTTCTGTCCAGCATGAATGCGGCATACAGATTGGTGTTCTTGCTCAGGTTATACTCAAGCATCGCCGAGGTGTACTTGTCGGTAGCATCGGCATTGGAACCTGTGGCAGAGCCCCAAGCCGGTATCATCACATCATAGTAGCCCACCGAAACTTTCATCGCCTGGGATATCTGGTAATTGCCACCCAGCCAGACCACGTTGAGATTCTTCTGCGCATTGCCCCAGACCGAAGAGGTGCCAATGTTGTACTGGTAGATCTGGGTCATCGCCAGGTCGCCGGTTGGATTGCCCGGGGCTGAGAGCTGCATGCGCTCAAAACCTGCTTTCAGTGTCAGTGGATCAGTCACCTGAATGCGTCCGGCCAGCATGTAGGAAGTCAGATTCAGGAACTGCGCATTGACGGTGTTAGGAGATGCATTGGCCGAAATCGCCGTAGTGTCCTTTGCGTTTTGTACCGCCGCCTGAACGCCGAAACGATCCGCTTCATAACCCGCATTCAACTGGGTATTGCTGCGTGCAGAGTTGTTGGTCGCGACCCCGCCCAAGCCGTACATTGCGTTGACATTGAAATTGCCGAATTTCTTCGAGTACTTGATTGCGTTGTCGACACGCGAGTTGTCCGTTACGCCGCCGCCGCCGTAGGAGCCGGAGAAGTTGATCGGGGAGAACATCTGCGCATTGACCGGATCATAACCGCCGCCGACCGAACCGATGATGTCCAGTTGCAGGCTGTACTGTCGGCCGAATCTGACTTCACCGAGGTCGTTGCTGGACAGTCCGATCAGTGCCATGCGGTTAAACAGCTGGCCGTTCAGGGCCGTATCTGCAATCATGTTTCCGTTAGTGGCGCCACCACCACCCGCCAGGCCGGAAGTGGCCAGCGTGCCATTGCCCAGGCTGAAAGCCGATTCCAGCTGGAAGAATGCCTTGTTGCCGTCGCCCAAGTCTTCGCTGCCCTTGATACCCCAGCGTGATTGCGATTCGCCGCCATTCATCATGCCTCTTACCGTGCCGATTCTAGCTGTATTGCCATTGCCAGTAGGCACAGCACCGGTCACGAAAGTCGGGCTGATATCGCCGGCATTGGTCATTTGGACGACGCCCAGATCGAGAACGCCGTACAGGCTTACATCAGCGTGAGCCACACCTGACACAGCGCTGAGGGAAAAAGCAACGAGTAAAGCTTTTTTCATTACAAACACTCCTAAAGTATATTTCTTGCAATTGAAATTAATTGGAATCAACCGGGCAAGCCAGCCGACCAACCAAAAATCCTCTGGTAGAGAATTTTCGGCGGCGATTATCTATCGAAAAATTTTAAAACCGCGTGTGTCACAAAAAATTCATATAACTTGGATTCTGAAGAAGTTGGGGGTTGATTTTCAACCTGGGAAGGCCTGCAAACGCCACGACCAAATCGTCCAGCATCAACAATTGCGTTTGAACATCTACAAACCGGAAGCTGAGGAATGTCTGCAAAATCGGGGGGAAGCCCATACTGCGTACCTGGGGAAATCGGCCATGCTCGCCAGACGGCTCTGGTCAGGTTACATAACTGCGGAGCACCAGTTCGAACTTGGGGCTACCGGCCAAAACACATCGGCACAAGGGTAACCCTGCCCCTGCCCGATGCGCGACCGGATGGGCGCACAAACAAAAAGCCCGACATTTTCATGCCGGGCTTTTCTTGCCAACTCAGGAACCGATTAAGGAGCCTGGATGTTGGATGCTTGCTTGCCTTTTGGGCCTTGTGTCACTTCAAAGGTGACCTTCTGGCCTTCTTTGAGTGATTTGAAACCGCTCATGTTGATCGCGGAAAAGTGCGCGAACAAATCTTCGCTGCCATCATCGGGAGTGACGAAACCAAAACCCTTTGAGTCGTTGAACCATTTAACTGTACCTGTTGCCATGTGTAACTCCTACTAAAAAACGGGGAAATCCCCCCGCAGAACTATTTGAATCGAAGATTGCACATGGAAAACCAGTACTGCAAACACTTTGAATCAAATACCAAGTTGCCTTGTACGCTGGTTTGGCTGGTATCGTCAAGATAAATTAATGACATTTGTCGGAATCCGTTAAGATTTCCAGCTTCGCCACCCAGATTTCCCGAAAATGGACCTGATAAGTTTGTCGCTGTTGTTAGTGCTGGCCGCGCTTGGCTGGTTCTGGCTCGACAGTCTGCGCACTCTTGAGATTGCCCGAAAAGAGGGCAAACGTGTCTGTGATGATGCCAATGTGCAATTTCTCGACGACACAGTTGCAGGCATCTCACTTGCGCTGGTTCGCGACAAGTCAGGACGCAGGGTGCTGCGCCGCACTTACCGGTTCGAATTCAGCGATACCGGCAACAGCCGGCTTGAGGGGCATCTGACCGTGGTCGGCAAAAGGATAGAGTCGGTAGTGATGGAGCCATACCGGATGCTGCCCTGATCGATTGGGATAATCAGGGCAACTTTCCCCCAGGCAAAATTATTTGGGAACAGCAGCGACGCGGCTTGTCAGTCGAGCATCTCCAGCATCAGATGGTTGACGCGCTTGACGAACCCTGCCGGGTCATCCAGTTGCCCCCCCTCGGCAAGCAGCGCCTGATCGAACAGCA
>JAJZEQ010000316.1 GCA_021851345.1 Pseudomonadota bacterium | reverse complement strand
ATTGTGGTGCGCTACCACCTCGCGGGTGCCGGTGATACGACCAGGTTGGCCAAGGCCGGGATGATCGACCAAGCGGCCGGCTTTTTCTGCAAATAGTTCATCAAGGGCCAGCGCGGCGGCTGAATTGTTGGCCTCGATGTAGTCTAGATTGCGCTACGGTCTTGCGTCGCCTCGGGCGTCCAAACAAGAAGAAAGGCATACAACCGGGCCATGTATTTCAACGCTTTTGCGGCAAGGGGGCTGAGTCCGGACAAGAACGATCCTTGGGCGGAAATCGCTGGCTGGCGATCAGATCGACGATTGATTGAGTCGTAGCATCAGTGTCATGGGGTGCGCGGGCGATGCCTTGAAACCGTAGTACTCGTAAAACTGGCGAGCGCGATCGTTGAGGGCGTGGACCAGCATGGCACGCACGCCCGTGTTTTGAGATACGAATACACAGCGCTGCAAGGCGTCTTGAAGCAAAGCGGTACCCAGTTTCATTCCTTGCGCTCGCACATCAACAGCCAGGCGGGCAAGGACCATCACCGGAACCGGGTCGGGCATGTTCTGGCGAATAGACCGTGTTGCATTCTGGTGAGTTACGGCGCCCGCAGCCAAAGCGTAGTAGCCCATGACCTCTCGTCCACTGGTTGGGACGACGAATGTGCGGCTGGCACCGCTGGTCTGGTTGCCCAGCGCGCGGCGCTTGAGCCATTCCTCGAGCACAGATCCGCCGCAAGCGAATGAACCGACTTGGTGATCTGGTGATAGCAACTCGGGAGCGAGCAAATTCATGCGCCGACCCAAGGCGACTTGACTGCCAGCAAGCGCTCAAGCCCCGGATTGGGCGACACAGGAGCATCCAGCAGGGCTGTGAATTGCCGGAATTTCACGTCATCGAGGCTGAAGAACACTTGGTTCAGCAGGACCGCTTGTGCCTTGTCGCAGGCGGCCTCCAGCATGAAATCAGACCGGTTTTTGCCCAGCAAGTTCGCGGCCTGGTCGATCAGGTCGCGCTGCTGAGGCAGGGCTCGCAAATTGATGGCAGCATCACGCATGGCTATCTCCAAATGAGTACACAACAGACACACGAATCCTATTTGAATGTATTCCGATGTCAATACACGATGAAAATTCAGACTTAAATGCGCGGCGAGTTTGGCAGGGTATTGGGGCCGAAAGCGAGCATAAGCCTGGGCCATCTTGATCAAACCAGTTTTGTGCCTGGGCGACATTACGTTGCATTCTGGCGTCTTTCTGTCGATTGCTCTGCTTTGACCGTAATTATTTCTATGGCTGGGGAGGTAAAATATTGCACGCCCTCAATGAGTAATGTCTGGCGTTTGGGGTTGATGAACGTGCTCATGGATAAAGTGGAATCAAGGTAAGTGTCAGTTAAACTGGGGAATCTGTGAAAAGGCAGCAGCATCATGCGCTGGAACGATTTTCACTGTCGGAAACTTTCGCTTTATCGACAGGATATGCTCAATACCTTTCCTTACTTGGGCAGGGTTGCTGTCCGCAAGCCATCGGGCCACGAACGGGCGTTCGCGCTCTTGCATGAGGCAATCGAGTTGCCAGACCAAATCGCCGATGAACGCATACCGACTGCCGTCGGGTAGTGCCACAAAGAGGGTGACCGAGCCCGGAGTATGCCCAGGAGAAGGAACGATGACAACAGAGCCATCGCCATACACGTCATGGCTACGGGGATAGCCTAAGTAAGGGCCTCCCTCGAAGGAATAGGGCGTGAATCGCGCATCGCCCAGTCCTTTTGCCAGATTTGCAAGCGCTTCCCCGGAACGAATGTAACTCAACTCCTCCTTGCTAACCCAGATCGGGGTGTTGGGAAAATCGGCTGCACCACTCACATGATCCCAATGGGCGTGAGTCAAGATGATGGCTCGCAGCCGGTGGATATCATACTTTGCATGTGCAAACTGATCGAGCGCCGACATTCCTCGTTCGTACGTCGTAATTAGTTGGAACCACCAAGGCATTGAATGGAAATGGTCATCAATATCCCGACCAAAACCCGTATCGATCAGCAAATCACCGCGAGGATGTCGTACCAATACCGCTGTCATCGTGAAATCGCGAGGATCTGAGCGTGATCCGCCTGCACACGCAAAACCAGCACTGCGGTGAGTGATGCCCGTAGAAAGGCGTGCCAACGACATACCGGTCGGGGGGAAAGCTCGGGGAAGTTCTCCTGGAAGCGACCATGTCGAAGGCGATAGTTCATCCTGAGCCAACGCTGGTTGGAAAACCGGGAGCACGCACAATAACAAACGAACAAATAGACGGGCAGCCATCGAAGAAAAGCATGATTTGATAACGATGACACCTGCCATCCCTACATTGATGACAACGATCAGGTATCTGTGCAGTTTCTTGGTGAACGTCTTTGTCTTCATTCGCGATGTTCCTTGGGTTAGTGCTTCAATACCCTGTGATAAAGAGCTCAAATTTTCAAGGTGATAACACGGCTGATGGGTCATTGGCCGGCATTGATCCACATTTCGTCCTTCCCGAAAATTACGTCGCCCTCAAATCCGGTAGTCAAACTTCCAAAAAAAAGCCATCGTGAAATAAAATCGGGGGCCCAGCGCATCTCGCGCCATGCTGGCCAATCGCGCATGCCCCCATCCGGCCAGATCATCCGCTGCCCGGTTCACCAAGTTTTTCGCGGCCACTTCCTGAATCAACACATCCGCATCGGCGGCGTGCTTGACCAGATTGTCCGATCGTGATGTGTCTCCGCTGATCACCAGAACCTTCCCCTTGTATTCAAATCGGTACCCATACGCCGGTGCAGCAGGCCCGTGATTCACGGCAAAGGCCACGACCTTTAAACCATTCCTGTCAAGAACCACCCCGGTTCCATCTGAATCAAGTAACGCGACAGGATGAGCACGCATTTCTCCGGCTTCTGACGGCAAGTTCTTTTTTCCGAAAAGGGCGGTTCGGTATTTCCGGTCCAGGGTATAGGCTTCATCGAAACCGGCTACCACCTGTTCCACCCCCTCTGGTCCGTAAATATCCAGTGGTCCCTCTCGCCCCAGCATCCAGCTTTGAGTCGCCACCTCGCCAAGATCCGCGATATGATCTGAATGAAAATGCGTGAGAAGCACGGCAGAAAGCCGGCTTGCCGGAAGTTGATCATCGGCAATATTGGCCCAAGATCCCGGCCCTGTATCAATCAGAATGAATTGACCCGCTACCAACACGGCTGTACACGCTCCCGCTCTTCCCCTGACTGCCATTGGAATCCCTGTACCACAGAGGAAAGCATGAATGCCGTCGTCATTCAGAAAATCCACATGTCTTGTGGCAACTACGCGCCTTGCCGACGTATCCACAAGTGAATCCGTACATCCACTTCCGACCATGGCTACAAATACGGCCAACATCCGTATCCAACTGCCCTCAGCCAAACCCATACCGACACGATTCCATCTTCCGCATTTCGTCATCATGGTTCTCCAGATAGCCTCGGTCTCCCCCGTGGGTCATGCCCAAAAAGCATTGACGGCAACTTGTCGCTCATCGGTCACAGATCAGCCCGTTCGACATACTTGGCTTACTCTATCAGCAATGATTTGATGATACGTTTTAGCGCATTCAGCGCAAAGTCTGGCGTGTCATCGAATTGAGCACGAACAATGGCGCCATCCATGGCCAGCGCCACAGTTCGCGCGAGTTCCACACGTTGGTGCACTGCCGGCAGCACTAAGGCAATGGCTGCAATCATGGCTTCTTTATGGTTACGTGCAATTTGGGCAACTTCGGGAAGCGCATCGGATAATTCTCCAACGCTATTGATGAAGGCGCAGCCACGATAGGATGGGGTGCGCAGCCATTCCTCCATGGTCAATACAATGGCATCCGGGCATCCTCCATAACGTGCCAATGTATCAGAAAACCAGGATATCCATTCCCTATGCCGGTAGTCGAGGTAGGCACGAACCAAGTTATTTTTGCTTGAAAAATGGCGATAGAACGTGACTTTTGTGACTCCGGATTCTGCAATGATTCGGTCAATCCCCGTTGCGCGCACACCATCACGGTAAAAAAGGGCATGTGCCGTGCGCAAAATGCGGTCACGTGCCGCAAGGGATGTATGTGTGGCGTGTTTTTCAGGATTCATGCGCCCATTGTAGACAAACCTGTCTACTTCGGCTAGAGTCCATCGATGTAGACAAACCTGTCTACGTAACCAAAGGAGCCATGATGGAGATAAAAGCGCCACTGCTGCCACTGCCGCCCTTCACCGAAGAAACAGCTCGTCAGAAGGTGCGTATGGCCGAAGACGCGTGGAACACGCGCGATCCCGCACGGGTCGTACAGGTCTACACTGAAGATACCTGCTGGCGCAACCGCGTCGAATTTCCGGTAGGGCGCAAAGAAGTGCAGTATTTTCTTGAGCGCAAGTGGGCGCGTGAACTCGACTACCGCTTGATCAAGGAATTGTGGTCCTGCACAGACAACCGCATTGCTGTGCGCTTTGCCTATGAATGGCACGATGACTCTGGGCACTGGCATCGCTCCTACGGCAACGAGAACTGGGAATTCAACGAACAAGGGTTCATGAGGTGCCGTTACGCAAGCATCAACGACTTGCCCATCCGTGAAGCGGACCGGAAATTCTTCTGGCCATTGGGCCGGCGTCCTGATGGTCATCCTGGATTGGGTGATTTGGGGTTATGAGAATATCTGCTTGGCAAAACCTCAGGGCTGACAACCAACGCCCATGGACCGATAATCGGCTGGAACCCGTGGGATGAAATCGTACTCATACCATTATGCTTAACCCATTCTATGGAAGGGATACCGATGATCAATCTGGATGGAGTCGTTTCTGCAAACTGGCAACATCTTCTTTGGACGGAGATTTTTCCTGGTGTTCGTATGCGTAGCCTGTGGCAAGGGACCCGTGGAGCCAAGGCCAAAATTCTGGAGTTTGACGCAGGAGCAAAATTCACCACATTGGATGTGCATTCCCCCGGTCCCGAAGAGGTCTTTGTCGTTTACGGCGTATTTAATGATGGGGTCTATGATTACCCGGCAGGTTCTTTTATTCACAACCCTGCCGGCTTAACCCATATTCTAGTCCGAAGGTTTATTTCCGATGGACGTCCAAGTATTACAATGGCGTACCGTTTTGGCGTGTCAGGCGACGTCATGAGAATCAGACTGAAGTCACTGCATAGAGAGTGACTTCAGTTTGGAAAAAGATCATCCCCTGAATTTATTCATGGGGATGTTTGGAAAAGTTGAATATCTGCGGTTTTGTACTAACAATTTGTTTGCCAAAAAGGTAGATTGTTGTTATAATAAACCTCGATGCAAATCGAATACGACCCCACCAAAAACGACAAAAACATCCGCGAGCGCGGGTTATCGTTCGAGATGGTAGAGCATTTCGATTTTGAAACGGCTGTCCTCTGGCTCGATGTCCGCAAAACGTACCCAGAGGTACGCATATCCGCTCTTGGTATTCTCGCAGGACGGGTTTACTCCTTGGTTTTCGCTGAAACGGCCAAAGGAATCCGCGTGATCAGCTTCCGCAAGGCAAACAATCGGGAGGTCAAACGTTATGAGCAAAAAAATCAACGCTGAAATGGTGGACGAGGAAAATCCGGAATGGACGGATGAGATGGTCAGTCAATCCGTCAGTTTTGATTCTCTGCCCGCGTCGTTGAGGGAGAAACTCAAGCCAACCCGTGGACCACAGAAAGCGCCGCTCAAGGTGGCCACCACAATCCGGCTATCCCCTGACGTTATGGATGCGTTCAAATCCACCGGCAAGGGCTGGCAAACTCGAGTTGACATGGCTTTGAGGGAGTGGTTAGCGGAGCATCCGCTGGGAGGGTAGGTGAGGGACTGTGGTTGTAATACCATCTCCTCATGAGCACCACCCATACCAGAATAACCTATGATGGTCCGCTTTGGCGAAAAGCACAATGGATGTACGTGCGTTGGCTCTTGCATTGCAGGCCTATGGTGATCTGTGCGAGGAAACTGGCAAGGTTCTGTTCGGGAAGGATGCCAAAACGCGGGTTGAAGTAAAAGGCGGCTTCAAGACTGTGTAGTCTGCGCGGTCTGATTTACCCACTCTGCGCGAGTTAGAATACCCAGACTAGAGAGCTATCAAGTTCTTGATGCGAGAAATAATTTGGCAAGAATCAGGTGTGGGCTTAAATTTGCGCAGAGTGGGTAATTCGTTGCGCGCATCAACACCATTCGGGAGTAAACAACCAAAACCCGCGCATCGCTACGCTCCGACTATCCCGTTTACCGTGGAAGCGCTGTCCACTTTGCCGTGGACTGAGTGTCCAGATTTCGTGGAATACGCACTCTTGCACGGCCTGCCCGACGGATTTCACCGCATCCGCCACTACGGCCTGCTCGCCAATGCCACACGGCGGGAGAATCTCGCCAGGGCGCGCAACCTGCTTCATGCGCCACAGCCTGACCCGGTCAGCGATGAGATCGAGGTCATTCCCCAGCCAACATTCGTCTGCCGATGCTGTGGCGCCGTCATGCAGGTGGTCGAAATCTTCCCGCGCCAGCAAAGCATACGGGCGCCACCATGAAGATTCTCTGGCCATATACACCATCGCGATGCTATCGGCAGCCGGAATTCCGGTACCGAGAGGGCGCTCTGTGCAATCAGTTGAGGCATTACAAGTCCTGGATGATTCGTACTACCCCACTATCGCTGATATCAACGATCTGCTCCCTGCCGTCAGGAAGCTTCTTGATAATCTGACCATTTCGGATGAAATAG
>JAJZEQ010000140.1 GCA_021851345.1 Pseudomonadota bacterium | reverse complement strand
ATGTCCGGGGGCAAACCGGCCCATCACAGCGGCAAGCGGATTGCCGGCCATCCAGCGGTCAACTTGCCAGCAGCCGGTTGGCTGCCTCGACGCCGACGCCATGCCTGATCGGCGCTTTCAGGCGCACCAGCACATCGTCCAGCGCGTTCAGGCACAGCCGCACGTTGCTCGGGCTGCTGGAGTGTCCCATCAGGCCGATGCGCCATACTTTTCCGGCCATCGCACCCAGGCCTGCGCCGATTTCCAGCTTGTGTTCGGAGAGCAGGAGCGAGCGTACCGCGGCTTCATCCACGCCCTCCGGCACAATGATCGCATTCAGCTGCGGCAGGCATTCCGCTTCGGGCACCATGAAGTTGAGCCCCATCGCTTCCAGCCCGGCACGCAGCGCGAGATGATTTTTATGGTGACGCGCCCAGGCGTTTTTCAGGCCCTCTTCCTGCAGTATCACCAGCGCCTCGTGCAAGCCATACAGCGCGTTGATCGGCGCGGTGTGGTGGTAGGCGCGCTTGGTCGCGCCTCCCCAGTAGCCCATCACCAGATTGAGGTCCATGAACCAGCTCTGCACTTTGGTCTTGCGACTCCTGATCTTTTCCTGCGCCCGGGGATTGAAGCTGACCGGGGAGAGGCCGGGCGTGCACGACAGGCATTTCTGCGTGCCCGAATACACCGCATCGATGTTCCATCCGTCAACATTGAGCGGGGTGCCGCCCAGTGAAGTGATCGCGTCGACAATGGTCAGGCAATCATATTTGTGCGCGATTTCGACCAGTGTCTTCGCGTCGGACTGTGCACCGGTGGAGGTTTCAGCGTGCACGAAAGCGACGATTCTGGCATCGGGATTGGCTTTGAGCGCGTCCTCCAGTTTTTGCGGATCGATTGCGCGCCCCCATTCATCCTGGACCATCACCGCGATGCCGCCGCAGCGTTCGACGTTCTCTTTCATGCGTCCGCCGAACACGCCGTTCTGGCATACGATGACCTTGTCACCCGGCTCGACCAGATTGACGAAGCAGGTTTCCATGCCCGCCGAGCCCGGCGCCGAGACCGGCATGGTCAGTTCATTTTCGGTCTGGAATGCGAATTTCAGCAGCGTTTTCATCTCGTCCATCATGGTTATGAAAACCGGATCAAGGTGGCCTATGGTCGGGCGCGACAGGGCTTCGAGAACACGCGGGCTGACATCGGAGGGACCTGGCCCCATCAAAACGCGTTGCGGCGGGTGGAATGATTTGATTGCCATGCTGTTGTCTCCCCTTGTTTGAATAAGTATTATTTAATTCTGGCCCTGTTCCAGCAACTCTATCCAGTGCTTGACCGGCACATCGCTCGCGCCGGCCAGGTGCATCTGGCAACCGACATTGGCGGAGGCGATCACTTCCGGCTTGCCTGCACCCAGCGCGGCCAGTTTATTGTCCAGCAATTGCCGGGACAGTTTGGCTTGCAGCAGGGTGTATGTCCCGGCTGCGCCGCAGCACAGATGGCTGTCCGCGACATGCGTGAGTTCGTAACCGCAACGCCTGAGGATCGCTTCCACTGTCCCGCCGAGTTTCTGCCCGTGCTGCAGGGTGCAGGACGAGTGGTAAGCCACGCGCATGCCCCTGCCGATGTGCGCCCAGGCATCCAGATTCTCGCGGCCCAGAATTTCGGCCAGGTCGAGCGTGATCGAGCTGATGCGCGCGGCCTTGTCTGCGTATGCCGCATCGTCTTTCAATGCATGGCCGTAGTCCTTCACCATCAGCCCGCAGCCGCTGGCAGTCATCACGATAGCCTCGACGCCGCTCTCGAGGTATGGCCACCATGCATCGATGTTGCGGCGCATCATCGCGCGCGCGCCCTCGCTGTCGGACAGGTGCTGGTTGAGTGCGCCGCAGCAGCCCGCACCTGGTGCGCTGACCAGCGAGATGCCGAGCCGGTCGAGCACGCGTGCCGCGGCCGCATTGGTGTTCGGCGTGCCCAGCGGCTGGACGCAGCCCTGCAGAACCAGCATGCGCCGCGCGTGGGATGTCGCCGGTGTCACGGCGGCGGCCTGTTTGGCCGGTATTTTTCTTCCGAGCTCTGCCGGCAGCAGCGGGCGGACCAGGCGCGCCAGCGCCAGCACGACCGACATCCGGCCGGTATGGGGGATGACCGCGAGCATGGCCTTGCGCAACAGTCGTTCGGCAAGGGGGCGCGGCGCCAGCTGTTCGACCATCTCGCGGCCGATGTCGACCAGTCGCCCATAGCGCACCCCGGACGGGCAGGTGGTCTCGCAGGATCGGCAGGTCAGGCAGCGATCCAGGTGCAATCGGGTCTTGGCGCTGGCCTGCTGGGTCTCGAGCATTTCCTTGATCAGGTAAATGCGGCCGCGCGGACCATCCAGCTCCGATCCCAACAACTGGTAGGTCGGGCAGGTCGCGGTGCAGAATCCGCAATGCACGCAGCTGCGCAGGATGTCATCTGCTTCAGCGATATCGGGATTTTTCAGCAGTTCGGCGGAAATGGCGGTTTGCATGTCAGAGTTCGGCGTACAGCCGGCCGCGGTTGAAAATGTTCTTCGGGTCGAAACTTGCCTTTATCCGCTGGTGTATCGCCAGCAGCGATGCAGGCAATGGGTGGAAAATTTCGTCTGCTTGTTTGCCGCCGCGAAACGCGGTGACATGGCCGCCAACGCTTGCGATGCGATGACGTAACGATGCCGGGTCTTCATCGCTGTACAACCAGCGCTGCGCGCCGCCCCAGTCCAGCAGCCAGGTGCCTTCGATATTTAACGGCGGAGTCGCGGGCTTGACCATGACGCGGTACAGCGTGCCGTTGCGCTTGAAGAAAGGCAGCTGATGCTCGCGCAGCGCATGCCAGAAGGCATCGGCATCCGGCACCACGTCGCCGGCTATCTTGCTGCGCGCCTCCCGGACGGCCTGTGCGCTGCCGGAGATGCGTATATACAATTGTTCGCCGTGAAAGCACGCGCCGTCCACCGGAAGCGGTTTGCCCAGCAAGGCACTCATGCTCGAGACTGCACCTGCCTCGTTGCATACTCTTGTAACGGTGATGCTGGCCGAGGGGCGCGGCAGCACCTTCAGACTGAGCTCGAGCATGATGCCCAGCGTGCCACGGGCGCCGACCATCAGCCGCGAGACATCGTAGCCCGCGACGTTTTTCATCACCTGCCCGCCGAAGCGCAGTATCTCGCTCCGGCCGTTGATCAGTTTGCAGCCCAGCACGGAATCGCGCGCGGATCCGCAGTAGGGGCGGCGCGGTCCGGACAATCCGCACGCGATCGTGCCGCCCAGCGTGGCAGCTTCGCCGAAATGCGGCGGTTCGAACGCCAGCATCTGCCCGGCTTCGGCCAGTGCGGCTTCGATCTCGTGCAGCGTGGTGCCGCTGCGCACCGTCAGCACCAGTTCGCGCGGATCGTATTCGACGATGCCGCGGTGTCCCGTGACATCGATAGGCTGTCCCCGGCTTGTGTTGCCGAGAAAAGCCTTGCTGCCGCTTGCGGAAATGCTGAGCGGCGTCTCCTTATGAAACGCGTCCAGCACCTGTTGCTGCAGCGCAGCGCTGATATCTGAATCACTCATGGGTGTCTCTAGAAGCGTTCCAGTTCGGGATGTGGGAGTTGTCCGTGGTGCACATGCATCGCGCCGAATTCGGCGCAGCGGCGCAGTGTGGGCACGGCCTTGCCCGGATTGAGCAGGCCGGAGGGATCGAATGCGGCTTTGACGGCGTGAAACTGGCTCAATTCCGCGCTGTGGAACTGGACGCACATCTGGTCTATCTTCTCGACGCCGACTCCGTGCTCGCCGGTGATGGTGCCGCCCACTTCCACGCACAGCTGCAGGATGCTGCGGCCAAATTCCTCGGTGCGATGCAGCTCGCCTTCCTTATTGGCGTCGAACAGGATCAGCGGGTGCAGGTTGCCGTCCCCGGCATGAAACACGTTGGCGACCGCCAATCCGTATTCGGCCGACATCTCGCCGATGCGGCGCAACACATGCGGCAACTGCCGGCGCGGTATCGTGCCGTCCATGCAGTAATAATCCGGCGAGATGCGTCCCACGGCGGGGAAGGCCGATTTGCGCCCCTTCCAGAACAGCTGCCGCTCGGCCTCGTCCGCCGCAGTGCGGACTTCAGTCGCGCCGCCGGTGGTCAATATGTCGCGCACCGCCAGGATGTATTCGGACACTTCGGCATGCGTGCCGTCCAGTTCGCACAGCAGGATGGCCTCGGCATCGCGCGGATAACCTGCATGCACGAAATCCTCCGCCGCCCGGATGGCGAGCTTGTCCATCATTTCCAGGCCGGCGGGGATGATGCCGGCGGCGATGATGGAACCGACCGCCTCGCCTGCCTTCATCACATCGTCAAAGGCCGCCAGCACGACCTGTGCGCGTTCCGGCTTGGCCAACAGCTTGACGGTGATTTCGACGATCACGCCCAGCATGCCCTCGGAACCGGTCATCAGCGCCAGCAGGTCATAGCCGGGCGAGTCCAGCGTCTCGGCACCTATGGTCAGCAGTTCGCCTTCCATAGTGACCACTTTCAGCATCAGGATATTGTGCACGGTCAGGCCGTATTTCAGGCAATGCACGCCGCCGGAGTTTTCCGCGACATTGCCGCCTATCGTGCAGGCGATCTGCGACGAGGGGTCGGGCGCGTAATACATGCCGTAGGCGGCCGCCGCTTCGGATATGGCCAGGTTGCGCACACCGGGTTGCACGGTAGCCATCGCGTTATGCACATCGATATTCAGGATGCGGTTGAATTTTGCCAGGCTCAGCAGCAGTCCGTCCGCCAGCGGCAGTGCGCCGCCCGAAAGGCCGGTGCCCGCGCCGCGCGCCACTACCGGCACCCCGTGCGCATGGCACAGGCGCAGGATGCTTTGCACCTGCGCCACGGTTTCCGGCAGCGCCACGACCATCGGCAGCTGCCGGTAGACTGCCAGCCCGTCGCATTCGAACGGGCGCATATCCTCGGCATCCGCAAGCACGGATTCTGACGGCAATAAGCCGCGCAGCGCACTAATCAGTGCGGTATTGTTTTCGCGTAGATGAGGCAATGGAACTCCGGGAAACTGCGTTTGTAAAATTTATTTATGTAAGCATATTAAGTTAGTCGGGTATAAAATTCCAGCGGAATGAACGGCTGGGTTCACAACGGGGCAGGCAGGATAATACAGCCTGAATCTGTATTCTTGCCGAGGCCCTGGAATTTGCCGTTGGCGGGAGCATGTGGCCGGTCGATACCGGGCTGCAGCCGCTGCAATGTTTACGGGATACTTTACAAAAGGGAATATTTTAGTCATGAATAAATGGGATGAACGTTACGCCAGTGAGGAATTCTATTTTGGAACAAAGCCGAATGCTTTCCTGGTTTCGCAGCAGCTTCTGCTGAAACCGGGCATGAGCTGCCTCGCGGTGGCGGATGGGGAAGGGCGCAACGGCGTGTGGCTGGCGCAGCAGGGTTTGCGTGTGCTGTCGGTGGAATCGTCGCCGGTGGCTCTGGAAAAAGCGCGCAAGTTGGCCGAGCAGCGCGGCGTTACTGATGGAACCACTAGCCATCTGACTAGGCTGCCCAACAACGCCAGCCAAGTCATTGGTTACGTGGAATTCGAGCAGGCCGATCTGAGTCAGTGGCAATGGGGCGAAAACCGCTTCGATATGGTGGCTGCGATCTTTATCCAGTTCGCGCATCCCGCATTGCGCGAACAGATGTTCGAGGGCATCAGGCGCTGCCTGAAACCGGGCGGGCTGTTATTGCTGCAGGGCTACACTCCGCGCCAGCTCGAATACAAGACCGGCGGCCCGCCGGCGGCGGAGAACATGTACACCGAGGCATTGTTGCGCGAGGCGTTCGGCGACATGGAGATCATTCATCTGCGCGAGCATGACGACCATGTCAGCGAAGGCGCGGGACACAGCGGCATGTCGGCGTTGATCGACCTGGTGGCGCGCAAGGTTGCTTGAGCGGGACTAGCACTGTTTTTTCTGCAGTTTTGGCGGCCAGTCCGGTCACCAGCCATGGCCGGAAAGCTGTCATTCCTGGCCCTCCGGGCACTATCGTATAGTGGCTTGCCCGGAAAAAAATATGGTTTAATATGGCGCGAACATTCGTTTCAAGTGACACCATGGCCGTGTGTGGCAGCGGTGGATGCTGCGAGGGAGGGTGATGAAATTAAGCAAACCGGCAGGATTGATGTTCTCCGGATTGTTGTTGGCTTCTGGCGGAGCCTATGCCCAGAAGGCCGACGATAATGAGGTCGGCAGTGCTGCGGCAAGCTCAGCGCAGGCCGGGCGCGAAGCCGAAGACAGAAAAAAAGCCGAAAGTGACGCACGGGGGAAATTGCTGCCCGACGCCGAAGCGCTGATCAAAAACGGCAAGCCGGAGGTAGCCTACAAGCTGCTGGAAGCGTCAGAGTTTGAACGTTCCGGCGAAGTGCGCTTTGATTACCTGCTCGGTGTTGCCGCGCTGGACAGCGGCAAGCCGGACAAGGCGACACTCGCCTTCGAGCGGGTTCTGACGGTAAACCCGAATTTTTCCGGTGCGCGCATGGACATGGCGCGCGCCTATTACCAGTTGGGCGACCTGCAGCGCGCCAGTTCGGAATTTGAAACAGTATTGAAGCAGAGTCCTCCCGCAGCGGCGCGCGCCACGATCCGCAAATACCTGGATGCGATTGCCGCGCTGGATACCAGCAGGCAGACGCGCATCAGCAGCTATGTCGAGGCGACTGTCGGGCGTGACAGCAACGTCAATAACTCCACCGACCAATCACAGATCAGTATCCCGTCCCTGGGCAATATTGT
>JAJZEQ010000057.1 GCA_021851345.1 Pseudomonadota bacterium | reverse complement strand
ACGCGCTTGACCGCCAACTCACGAAACTCGGGTGTATATTCCTGCTTCGGTATCTTCATCGTCTTCCTTTCCTGTGGGTTCGTAATTTTACGTCACCCTTGGAAGACGATTTTTCGGGGGAAGGTCAGTATATGGGAAGCCAATCTAATCCTAATCAAACTCAAAAACCCTGCTTCATTATAATGCCAATCACAGACCCATCAGAATATGATGCCGGTCATTTCAAGCGTGTATACGAGCATCTAATTCGTCCAGCATGTGAATCAGCCAACCTTAAACCAGTTAGGGCTGACGATGTAAAATCAGCCAATCATATTATTTTGGATATACTCCAGCGAATTGTTACTGCTGATTTAGTCATCTGCGATTTAAGTTCGAGAAATGCAAATGTTATGTATGAGCTCGGTGTTCGGCAAGCTTTTAATTTGCCTGTTGTGCTTATTAAAGATCAACGTACAGAACGAGTATTTGACATACAAGGGTTACGCACAGTCGATTATGACGAAAAACTTCGTGTTGACAGTGTTAGTAAGGATATAGAAAACCTACGAGAAGCAATAGCCGCAACATTGCAGCCAGGTCAGCATGACATTAATTCTCTCGTCAAATTACTTAGTATAAAGAAGGCAGAGCTCCCTCAAAGCAGCCCAATTTCTGAAGACACCGCGCTAATTCTAGCATCGTTACGCGATGTCTCTGAAAGGCTCACAATCATCGAGCAGTTTCGATTTCACGAGGATAGAATGGGATTTTTGTCTGGCGCAAAAGGGCAAACTATACGTCGCCCTTTAAAGGTTTATTTGCTACCAAGTGGAGT
Source organism: Pseudomonadota bacterium (assembly GCA_021851345.1). GTDB lineage: Bacteria > Pseudomonadota > Gammaproteobacteria > Burkholderiales > Gallionellaceae > Gallionella. The sequence continues at coordinate 5,988 of JAJZEQ010000057.1, read as the reverse complement.
AGAGGCAACGGTAGGCGAAGAAATTTTTCATACCGCAGGTGGCGAAGTGCTAGGAAAACTTGTTGCGGTTGATTCATCTGGTGTGATTATAAAAAAACCTGATGGTACTCAATTCGTTGTGCCTCCCGATCACGAGTATTACAGGAGTTTATCAACGATACCATTCTAGTTAACTGAAAAGCTGGCTTACTTCGTAACTAAATTGAGTTCATGTAAACGGATAGCCATTGTTGTAGAAGAAACCTGGAACTGTTTTGCGAGCGGAGTAAAATGCTGACCCTTATAGGTCCCAACGGAGGCCAATGCCAGAGCGCGATCTAAAGGATTTTCGGGATACAACAAGGACTCTGGATCAGTTGGGCAGAGCCAAAAAGAAGTGTGCTCATTGAATTCAAAAGGTACTTTTGTATTAAAGATATTTTCCACCGCCTTCTGAACAAGTTTGCGAGGCATTAAAAAACAAGCGGCAAAGTAATCGGCTTCTTGTTCCTGACAAGTGCGGTGTATAGCCTCATATGCGAGACCTTTTATAGGCCTGTCTCGATGCATAACCTCTTGTGGGTGAAGTATCCAATGCCCAATTTCATGGGCCCCAGTGAACCGAATTGTTTCCGATGGGAATTTTCTAGAAACGGCAATCTTGCCGGATTGTCGATCAATCAGCCCCGCTATTTCAAAACTCATGTTACGAGAACCAAATGGTACGATTTTATCGTGGTATTCAAAGCTGACGCCCAAGTTGTATGCGGCAACCTCAGGGTCAAGTAGGCTCACCAGTTCTGCCAAAGATATGGGCGTCTCAGTACAACGGGTAGCACGGTGTGCTAACCATATTTTCTTTTGTAGCTCGCGAGCCACATTCTCAATAGCCTGCTTATCCATAGACCGACACAACATCTAGTATAGTTTTGTGCATTTTATACTAAATATAGTAATATTTCAAAGTAAATCGGATAGCAAGTAATCAGGGGCAGGACATGATTTCAATGTAACGTTGTGATATGGGGGCGGAGCCCAATTTTTTTTGCGAAAAATTAAAGAAGGTTAGCTCAGGCTCCATTGATTCAAGCAGACAAGCGGCCAGAGGCAACGCTGTTAGAATTCGATTCTTCTCTCTATTTCCTGCCCCGCCGCTCATGACCCAGAAACCACCCGTCACCATCCATCTCAAAGACTACACTGCCCCGGCCTACTGGGTGAACACCGTTGAAATGGGTTTCGATCTCGACCCCGCGGCAATCCGTGTGGCCACGCGCATCACGCTGCAGCGCAATAGCGCATCGCCCAACAAGGATGTGGAGCTGCTGGGTGACGGCGCCAGGCTGGTGGCCTTGCGCATGAATGGCAAAACGCTGCACAAAGGCCCACCGAATAACAAGGTGGGTTATTCAATCGCAGACGGGAAATTGCGCATCGCCAACGCACCGGACGAGATGGAAACCTCAGGTACAGACCACGAATTAAAAAGGCGACCAATTGGTCGCCTTCTTTTTACCTACGCCGCAATCGGCATCATGTGTTCAAGTTGATCCTTGATTGCGCTACGTGCTTCGCGCAGTTCGTATTCGTCCTGCAGGCCCATCCAGAATTGCACTGAAGTGCCGAATACTTTGGCCAGGCGCAGTGCGGTATCCGCAGTGATGCCGCGTTTGCCCAGCACGATCTCGTTGATGCGGCGTGGCGGCACGCCTATTGAGTTCGCCAGTCTGGTTTGGCTGATTTCCATCGGGCGCAAAAACTCTTCGAAGAGAATTTCGCCGGGGTGTATGTTTTTAAGTTTGCCCATTTTTATCTCCTTAATGGTAGTCGACTATCTCGACTGCATCGGGGCCGTTTTTCGTCCACACGAAACAGATGCGCCATTGATCGTTGATGCGGATGCTGTGTTGTCCTTTGCGATCATTCTTCAATGCTTCGAGCCGATTGGCCGGGGGTATCTTCAAATCAACGAGTGTTTGCGCCTTGTCCAGCATGAACAGTTTTCGCAAGGCGACTTGCTGAATCTCTCGCGGCAATTTGTGTGACACCTCGCCTGCCCAGATTTTCGCGGTTTCTTTAGATGCAAATCCGATGATCATGCGGCAGTATAACGAATGCCGTTATGCTGTGCAACTGTTGGGAAATCAGTAGGGAAAGACTCATTGATTCACGCCGCAAGCCCTGTAGACCCGACCCTGTTAAAATCCGCTCCTTCTCACTACCACCTGGCCCGCCGCTCATGACCCAAAAATCGACCCTGAAACCGACCAAGCAACCACCCGTCACCATCCATCGCAAAGACTACACTGCCCCGGCGTATTGGGTGAAAACCGTTGAAATGGGTTTCGATCTCGACCCCGCGGCAACCCGTGTGGCCACGCGCATCACACTGCAGCGCAATAGCGCATCGCCCAACAAGGATGTGGAGCTGCTGGGCGACGGCGCCAAGCTGGTGGCCTTGCGCATGAACGGCAAGACGCTGCGTAAAGGTGTCCCGGGTAAAAATAATAATATGAGCGGCTACACGATAGCAGACGGGAAATTGCGCATCGCCAACGCGCCGGACGAAATCACGCTGGAGATCGAGACACTGGTTCAGCCCGAGAAGAATACTTCGATGATGGGTCTGTATGTCTCCAACGGCAATTTCTTTACCCAATGCGAGGCCGAAGGTTTCCGCAAGATCACCTGGTTTCCCGATCGCCCGGACGTGATGGCGAAATACACCGTGATGCTGCGCGGCGACAAGAAAAGATATCCGGTGTTGCTGTCCAATGGCAACCTGATCGAGCAGGGAGACCTGCCCAAAGGCCGCCACTATGCCAAGTGGGAAGACCCGTTCAAGAAACCTTCCTATCTGTTTGCGCTGGTGGCAGGCAAGCTGGTGTGCCAGGAAGAAACATTCAAGCTCAACAGCGGGCGCCGCGTGCTGCTGCAAGTGTGGGTGGAGCCGGGCAATCTGGACAAGACGCAGCATGCGATGGAATCGCTCAAGCACAGCATCCGCTGGGATCAGCAACGCTACGGGCTGGAACTGGATCTGGACCGGTTCATGATCGTTGCGGTGGGCGACTTCAACATGGGCGCGATGGAAAACAAGGGCCTGAACATCTTCAACACCAAGTATGTGCTGGCCAATCCCCGCATCGCCACCGACACCGATTACGCCAATATCGAGGCGGTGGTCGGCCATGAATATTTTCATAACTGGACAGGCAACCGCGTGACCTGCCGCGACTGGTTCCAGTTGTCGCTGAAGGAAGGCCTGACGGTGTTCCGCGACCAGGAATTCTCCGCCGACATGGTCGGCCCGGAAAGCGGCCGCGCGGTGAAGCGCATCGAGGATGTGCGTGCGCTGCGCCAGGTGCAGTTTTCCGAAGACGCGGGGCCGATGGCCCATGCGGTGCGGCCGGACAGTTTTGTCGAGATTAGCAATTTCTACACCGCCACTGTTTATGAAAAAGGGGCCGAGGTGGTGCGCATGTACCAGACCCTGCTGGGGCGTGACGGCTTCCGCAAGGGCATGGACCTGTACTTTGCGCGGCATGACGGACAGGCGGTGACCTGCGACGATTTTCGCGCGGCGATGGCGGACAGCAGCGGGCGCGACCTCGCCCAGTTTGAGCGCTGGTATAGCCAGCCCGGCACGCCGCAGCTCAAAGTGCAAAGCCACTACGACGCCGCCAAACAAACCTATGAACTGACGCTCAGCCAAAGCTGCAAGCCCGGCACCGGGCAAAAGAACACCCTGCCCTTCCATATCCCCGTTGCGGTTGGCCTGCTCGATGCACGGGGGCGCGACATGGCGCTGTATCTTGATGGCGCGGCCTCTTCAGAAACAGCCCCCACCACCTTCGTGCTGGAGCTGACCCAGGCAAAGCAGACTTTCATCTTTAACCGCGTCAGCACAAAACCCACGCCATCATTACTGCGTAACTTCTCCGCGCCGGTGGTGATGGAATACGACTATACCGACCGGGAACTCGCACAGCTGATGGCGCATGACAGCGATGCCTTCAACCGTTGGGAGGCCGGACAACGCCTGGCGATGCAACGCCTGTTGAATCTGGTCAGGCAGGTGCAGGCGGGTGAAACGCTGACGCTGGATGAGCTGTTCATCAACGCCTTGCGCACCACGCTCAACGACCCGGCGCTGGATCCCTCATTCCGCGAGGTGGTGCTGACGCTGCCTTCGGAATTGATGCTTGCCGAACAGTGCGAGGTGATAGACCCGCAGGCGATCCACACTGCGCGCCAGTTCATGCGCAAGACGATCTCTGAAAGACTCAAGGCCGATTTCATCGCCGCCTATGCAGCCAACCTGACACCCGGCAAATACAGCCCCGATGCAAGATCGGCCGGCAAGCGCGGCCTGAAGAACTTGTGCCTATCATATCTTTTAGATTGGCAAGATGAATCCACGCTGCAACTGGCCCACGCGCAGATAGCCGCCGCCGACAACATGACCGACCGCCTGGCCGCGCTGATGTGCCTGGTCAACACCGGCAGCAAGACGGCACAACAGCCATTGAACCGCTTCTATAGTGATTTCAAGAACGAGGCGCTGGTGGTCGACAAATGGTTCAGCCTGCAAGCCGTTGCCGAAGCCACCGATGTGAAAACGGTGCGCAAGCTGATGACCCATCCCGCGTTCACGCTGAAAAATCCCAACCGCGCACGCAGCCTGATCTTCAGTTTCTGCAACGGCAATCCGTCACAGTTCCATGCGGCGGATGGCAGCGGCTATGAGTTCTGGGCGGAACAGGTGATCGCGCTGAACAAGCTCAATCCGCAGGTGGCCGCACGTCTGGTGCGCACGCTGGATCACTGGAAAAAATACCAGCCCGCGCTGAAAGTAGAGATGCAGGCCGCGTTGCAGAAAGTAGCAGCCGCCAAGGGCTTGTCCAGGGATGTGCAGGAGGTGGTGGGCCGGACTTTGGGGTGAGACACTGAACAAGTCCGGTTTCGTCGCACCCGCGAAGGCGGGAGCCCACTCAAATCAAAGCACTGGATAACCGTTCCTCGAAACTCGTCGTGAGCGACTCGTTTCCCCGCCTGCACCCGCAAGAGGTACGCCGTGGTTGTACAGGGCTGAAACCCCGACAACACACGCAGCGCGGGAATCAAAAATGTCGTCATTGAGAACGAAGTGCGGGAATCCAAACTGTCGTCATTGCGAACGAAGTGAAGCAATCCAGCAAAACTAAAAATGCATTTTTTTAAACCCATCTGGATTGCCGCGTCGGCTTCGCCTTCTCGCAATGACGAAGTGTCCTGGATTGCCACGTCGGCTTTGCCTCCTCGCAATGACGAGGTGTCCTGGATTGCCGCGTCGGCTTTGCCTCCTCGCAATGACGAGGTGTCCTGGATTGCCGCGTCGGCTTCACCTCTGCCACGCTTCGCTCGCAGCTGAAGCCTTGTTGCAATGACGGGACATTCTCGATTCGCTGAAAATGACTAGCCATTCCCGATTCGCTGAAAATGACCAGGCATTTCCGATTCGCTGAATTCGCCCAAACGACGCACCGGTTTTTTCATTTCTCCTTACCGGAAACCTCAGGGGCAGACCACGAATAGTTTTGAGCAATGCAATAAAACAACAAACTGTAACTATTGATACCTCCATAATTCATGCCACCCTTGCCGTCATTGCGAATGAAGTGCGGGAATCCAAACTGTCGTCATTGCGAACGAAGTGCGGGAATCAAAAATGTCGTCATTGCGAACGAAGTGAAGCAATCCAGCAAAACTAAAAATGCATTTTTTAAACCCATCTGGATTGCCACGTCGGCTTCGCCTTCTCGCAATGACGAAGTGTCCTGGATTGCCACGTCGGCTTTGCCTCCTCGCAATGACGAGGTGCCCTGGATTGCCGCGTCGGCCGCCGGGAAATGAGCGCTGCACCGCTGATCATCGATGATCGCGGCAGCAGCACGCTGGCCGCGACCAATGGCGCTAAATGGCGGGGGATCCCGGATACGGTGATGGGAGGCGTGTCATTCGGTAGTC
>JAJZEQ010000255.1 GCA_021851345.1 Pseudomonadota bacterium | reverse complement strand
GCACCTTGGCACTCTTGTAGGATGTCGAGTCTTTCATAGGCGGCGTGCTGCAACCGGCAAACGACAGCAGCGATAGCGCCAAAAAAGACCAGCGGAAAATCGGCCTGTTCATTTTTCACCTCGGATAGTCATCTATACGACTCCTACAGAGCGGTTCAGCGTTCGCCTGGTTTTATCCCGCACCTGGCCTGCCAACTGCCCGCAAGCCGCGGCGATATCATCTCCGCGCGTCTTGCGCGTGGTCGTCACGATGCCGGCCTGCATCAGCACATCGCGGAAATGCTGGATCGCCTCCGGACGCGAACGCCGGTAATGGGTTTGCGGGAACGGGTTGAACGGGATCAGGTTGAACTTGCAAGGCACATCGCGAACCAGATTCACCAGCTCCCGGGCTTGCTGCACGGAGTCATTCACGCCTTCCAGCATCACATATTCGAAAGTGATGAAATCGCGCGGGGCACGCTCCAGATAACGCCTGCAGGCGGCCAGCAATTCCTTGAGCGGATACTTCCGGTTGATCGGCACCAGCTCGTCGCGCAATTTGTCATTCGGCGCATGCAACGATACTGCCAGCGCAACGGGGCATTCTTCGCGCAACCTGTCCATCGCCGGCACAATACCCGAAGTGGACACGGTGACACGGCGGCGCGACAACCCATAGGCCTGGTCGTCCAGCATCAGGCGCAGCGCGCTCACGGTATTGTCGAAATTCAGCAACGGCTCGCCCATGCCCATCATCACCACGTTGCTGATCTTCCAGTTGCCATCGATGTGGCGGCCCGAACTCGGTGCGGCGGAGCCGTCAGGTGCGGGAAGGGCCGCCTGCGCCTCCTCCCGCAATCGGCCGCTACGCGGTAACGTGTCGGAGGCGCGGCCGAGCTGATGATTCGCCCACCACAGCTGGCCGATGATCTCCGCCACGCTGAGGTTGCGGTTGAATCCCTGTTTGCCGGTCGAGCAGAAAGAACAGTTCAGCGCGCAGCCGGCCTGGGTGGAAATGCACAATGTGCCGCGATTCTCTTCGGGTATGTACACCGCTTCCACGGCATTCCCGGTACCGACATTAAGCAGCCACTTGCGCGTGCCGTCGTCGGACAATTCTTCGCGCAGCACCTCCGGCGCTGAGATGCAGGCGCTTTGCGCCAGCTTGCCGCGCAGCACAGCCGCGATGTCGGTCATCGCGGCGAAATCGGATTCCCCGTCCTGGTAGATCCAGCGCATCAACTGGCGTGCACGGAACGGCTTTTCGCCCATTGCCGTGAGATAGGCCGACAGCGCATGCGCATCAAGGTCGAGGAGGTTTTGCTGCATCTTTAACTCTTAGCGTGAATGAATATTTTTCTTCGGAAAGAAATAAGCAATCTCGTTGGCCGCGTTTTCTGCGGAATCCGAACCATGCACGGCATTGGCATCAATGCTGTCGGCGAAATCGGCGCGTATCGTGCCTTTCTCGGCCTTCTTGGGATCGGTCGCGCCCATCAGGTCGCGGTTCTTCAGAACTGCGCCCTCGCCTTCCAGCACCTGGATCATCACCGGGCCGGAGATCATGAAATCCACTAGGTCCTTGAAGAACGGGCGGGCGCGGTGCACGTCATAAAAACCTTCCGCTTCTGCGCGGGTCAGGTGGCGCATCTGCGCAGCGATGACCTTCAGGCCGGCATTCTCGAAACGGGTATAAATTTGGCCGATGACATTCTTGGCAACTGCATCGGGTTTGATAATCGACAGGGTACGTTCAACAGCCATGCTACTTTCTCCAGACTTTAAAATAATGGTTAATAAAAATGACCCGGCATTCTATCAGGATTTGCCTGTCAGCGCCCCTGCAATACTACCGCTATGGCTGATTCGTGCCCGCCTGCCAGATACTCCGCCGCGATCGCCACGCCGGGCACGCATACCAGCTTTTCGCCGCAATACAGCAGCGGCATGCGGTCGCGATGCCAGGGAGTGACGTGTTGCTCCTGCAAAAGGTTCTTCAGGGTGCGCGTTGCGGCAGTCGGATGGGAACGCAGGGTCTCGCCGCCCTGCCGCAGGCGCAGCGTCACCGGGGCGAGCTGCAGCTTCGCCGAACTGATACCCGGCCTGCGGTCATGCTGGAACAGCAGGCGCGTATGCAGCGCAGGCCATTCCAGCTCGTTTTCCCCGTTCCACGGCAACATCAGGTCCCTGTCGAAATCTGCCATGGCGGGCAACGCGTACACCCTGCCTTGATAGCGGCGCACCTGCCAGCCGCTGTAATTCACGCATACCGCCGCATCCTGCCGCGCATTGCACAACTGGTTCAGCATGTCGTCCAGTTGAACCAATTGCGGCATCGGCGCGCCGATGCAATGCAGAAAATAGCGCAGCAGATTCTTCGCGCGCGCCGGATCGAGAGATCGCAAGGTTTCCGCGGCAATGGTTTCGCCGGCTATCTTCCCCGCGCCATCCTGCCGGGCCAGTTCGTCGAGCAACATGGTCGCCTCGGCGAAATGCCGCGCGCTGCGCGTCAGGGTGTCCCGGTACGCCGGAAATCTTTCGCCGAGCAAAGGCAGCACGCGATGGCGCAAAAAGTTGCGCGGATAATTGTCGTCGGCGTTGCTCTCGTCTTCTATCCAGTGCAATTGGTGTGCCGAAGCATATTCGAGTATTTCCCGGCGCGAACAATGCAGTAGCGGCCTGACCAGCGAGACCGAACCGGTGCGATCAGCGAACTGGGGCCGCTTCGAGTGGCTCATGACAGGCATCGCGCTTGCGCCGCGCACCCCTGACCCGCGCAACAATTGCAGCAGCAGCGTTTCCGCCTGGTCGTCGGCGTGATGCGCCACTGCCACAAAATCGCAGGACTGGCGGGCAAAAGCCGCATGGCGCAACTTGCGCGCCGCGGCTTCGATGCCATGCTCGCGCAGCGGCGTGATATCCACGCGTTCGATATGCAGGGAAATGTTCAGGCTGGCGCACAGGTCGGCGCAGAAATCAGACCACGCATCGGCATTCGGGCTGATGCCGTGATGGACATGCAATGCGGAAATTTGCCAGAAAAATCGTGCCGAAAGCTTGTCCAGCAGATGCAGCAACACCACCGAGTCCACTCCGCCGCTCAATCCGACCAGGATAGTGCTATGCGCGGGAAGCAGCGGCGCAATCTGCGCTGCCACACGTTCGGGGAGATTAATGAAGCGCGATTTCCTTGAACTTGCCATAACTCATCAGGCGGTTGAAGCGATCCTGCATCAGGTTTGCAACAGGTTTGCCTTGCGCGGTCTTGAGCGCTTCCTGCAGCGCTTTTTTCACGCTCTGCATGGTTGCCTGATAATCGCGGTGTGCGCCGCCCAGCGGTTCGGGGATGATCTTGTCCACCAGGCCCAAAGCCTTCAGGCGCGTTGCGGTGATAGCCAGGGTCTCTGCTGCATCGGGGGCTTTCTCCGCGCTTTTCCACAGGATCGAGGCGCAGCCTTCCGGCGAAATCACCGAGTAAGTGCTGTATTGCAGCATCAGCAGCGCGTCGCCCACGGCGATCGCCAGCGCGCCCCCGGAACCGCCCTCCCCGATCACGGTACAGATGATGGGCACGCGCAATTCGCTCATCTCGTAAAGGTTGCGCCCGATCGCCTCGGATTGCCCGCGCTCTTCCGCTCCCACTCCCGGATACGCGCCCGGCGTATCGATGAAAGTCATGATGGGAATATTGAATTTCTCCGCCATGCGCATCAGGCGCATCGCCTTGCGATAGCCCTCCGGGCGCGGCATGCCGAAATTGCGGATGATCTTTTCCTTGGTATCGCGGCCCTTCTGGTGGCCGATTACCATCACGCTCTGTCCGTTGAAACGCGCCAGCCCGGCCACGATTGCCTTGTCGTCGGCATAGACGCGGTCGCCATGCAATTCCTCGAAATCGGTAAACAGCGCCGCCACGTAATCCAGCGTATAGGGCCGCTGCGGGTGGCGCGACACCTGAGATATCTGCCAGGGTGTAAGCTTGCTGTACACATCCTTGGTCAAAGCCTCGCTTTTCTTGGACAGACGCGATATCTCGTCGGCGATGTCCAGTGCCGAGTCATCCTGCACATAACGCAGTTGCTCGATCTTGTCTTCAAGTTCTGCTATGGAACTCTCAAAATCCAGAAAAGATATCTTCATGTTCAAGTCCCGTTGATATAACTGCCGGCCATCCGGCTTGCCCGGAGATTTTTGCCGGGCCAGTCATTGGTTATAAAAAGCGCCGCGATGATACTACAAACCGAAGAATCGTTTAATGGTCGCCAGCACCTCGCTGCGCTGGCCGCTGCTTACCTTGTCTAGTGGTTCCTGGCCCATATTCCGCAAAACGCTGTCCAGTTGTGCGCGGCGTTCGACCAGAATGTGCGACACTTCATCGGCAATGCTCGGGCGCGCGCGCATGATCTCCTCGAACGCCTCCTTGTCGAGGCGATAACATTCCACATCCGTCCTGGCGATCACCGAAGCCGCTCGCGGGGCACCGGTCATCAGGCTCATTTCGCCAAAAAAATCGCCTTTGGTCAATACATTCAAGACTTGTTTTTTGCCATTCGGCGCATCCACACACACCTCGGTTTCGCCGTTGATGATGACGAACAGCCAGTGTTGGGCGGGTTCGCCCTGTCTGGTTATCACGTTGCCCTTGGCAAACGGCTTGTACTTCAGGCGCGCAGCCAGCTTTTGCAGTTCCTCCTCCGTCATCTGGGCGAACAGCTCGACACGCTTGAGCGTTTTGACGCGGCGCAGCAATTCGCGCTGGTGTGCCGCCTCCTGGTATTTCTCGTTTTCCCTGGTGTAGTGGACGTTCTGTTCTTCCACGGCCAGCTTGATGCCGGCACGCTTCAGCGCGGTATAAACATGCCAGCGCACCGCACCATCGGTCGGGTCATCAGCCGCAAGGTCTGAAAGCCAGTAACGCAGCCCATACCGCGCATAGCCCTTGTCTATCTCCATCAGCACGCAACTGGGCGCGGGTGTCTTGGCGACATTGTCGATATCGGCCTGCATGATGGCGTCTTCTATCGCCGAGACAACCTTGCCGGGCATCACCTCCAGGCTTACGCCAAACCAGATCCAGCGCCGCCACTGCACCGGCTGGTCATTGCGCCGCCCCAGCACCATGAATTTGTTCTTCATCAGCTGGCTGTTCGGAAACACCACGGTTTCCCAGTTGCGTGTCTCGACCAGCGTGGAGCGCCAGCGTATGTCCACCACCCGCCCGGCTATGTCGTCCACCTTGATCCAGTCGCCGACCTGGACAGAATTGTCCAGCTGCAGCGCAAGACCGCCGAGAATATTGCCCAGCGTGTCCTGCATCGCAAACGCCACCACGGCTGTGATCATCGCCGAAGTCGCCACGATGCTGCCCAGATCCAGTCCGGCATAGCGCAACCGCACCAGGCCCCATGCAACATAGGCGACAATCACGAAAATATCTTCGGTGATGCGCGGCAGGCTCAACCGTGCAAACGGCAGGATGATGCGGAACACCAGCAGGCCCCACAGCCGGATCAGCGCAATCCCTCCGCCGATCACGAACACCTCGTGCAGCACGTCGGCGGCCGTTTCGAGATGCATCGCGTGGGTCAGGCCGCTGATGAATTGCCCCAGCAGGCAGGCGAAGAAGAATCCCAGCGTGTTAAGGATGCTGCGGCGCTCCTCCTTGTGAAAATGGAACAGCAGGAACGCCAGCGACAATGTCATGACCAGCACGAGTGTCGATTCGTCGCGCCAGAAATAATGAATTGCGGTATCCAAAAATGGCACGGTCACTCCTCGCGTACTGATGGCTGCATTTTACACCAACGAATATCCCGCAAGGTGTCCGGATCGCCGCCAGAACGCCCATATGTCTGCGCGCGCAAGCCGCATACTCCGCAAACTGTCCCTGCCCGGGATATCCAGTTGCAAGCCGGCGATCTTTCCGCTGCGCAACGCCGCCAACAGCGGCTGTGCATATCCGCTTTCAAAATCCTGCAGCGCCATCTGCCAATCCGCGAGGTCGCCGCGCTGCAAGGCGGAACGCAAACCCGTCCACACCAGCAATTGCTTGCCGGGACTATCCCCGGCGCGCCACAGGCTTGCCCATGCCGAAAACGGGACACCGGCTGCCCGGGCAAACATCTCGGCCAGCACGTCATCCGAACTCACGCTGTCATAATTTTTTTGCAGCAACGCACCCGCAAGGGGTAGGCCGTCGGGTTCCCCGCTGCTGCGCAGCGACCCATTCGCTCTGTCGCAGCCGCCGCCCGAACACGCAACAACATCTTCCTCAGTCACCTCAGGGGCGGCTTGGCGGCTGTTCCCGCAATCGGCTGGCTTCGCCAGTAACGTGTCGCAGCCGCCGCCCCAAAACCACACGCTGTTGATAGTCGGTTCGCCGCGCGCTTCACGGGCTTCGTTGAGCGGATGGGCATGCAGCAGCATCTGTATCTCGTTGAACAGCTGATGCCAGCGCGATGCGTCCGTGCCGCCGGGCAATACCCCGCGCACGTCGCCGCCCAGCGCCTGCGACAGCGGCGTGGTGCGGATGCACGGCAACTCGCCCAGCCGCACATACCAGCGTTGCGGATGCGGGGCAAAAAATTCCAGCCCCTGTCCGGAAAAGTGTTCGTTCAGGCTCGCGCTCAGCGCCGCCGCTTCCCCGCTGCCGGCCTGCACGGCAGACATCATCAACTGGTCGCGCTGCAAATTCAGATTCACTGGATCGGCGCGCATCCAGCACCCCGCGGCAAGCCCGTCAAAAGCCGCGGAAATCGGCGCTATCGGCGCCTGATCCTGCAATGGCAGGTCAAACGACCCGCACAGCAATTGCTCCAGCGAAACAGAA
>JAJZEQ010000051.1 GCA_021851345.1 Pseudomonadota bacterium | reverse complement strand
AGAGATTGTCGATATGCAACGTCACAAGAGCGTGATTGACGAAACCCTGAAAAAATTCCTTGATCAGATCCACATCGAAATCGCCGACGTTGCCGCGCACGAATTCGCAATTGAACACCAGGCCTGGACGTCCGGAAATGTCCAGCACCACGCGCGACAGGGCTTCATCCAGGGGGATGTAAGCATGGCCGTAGCGGCGCAAGCCCTTCTTGTCGCCAATGGCCTGATTAAACGCCTGGCCCAGCGTGATGCCGATATCTTCCACGGTGTGATGCGCGTCTATGTGCAGGTCACCCTTGGCCAGAATATTCAGGTCCAGCAGGCCGTGCCGGACGATCTGGTCCAGCATGTGATCCAGAAACGGCAGCCCTGTTTCGAACTTGGCCTTGCCGCTGCCGTCAAGCGCCAGATCAACCATGATCTGGGTTTCCAGGGTGTTGCGGGTTACTTTCGCGCTACGCATAATTTCGTTCCATTTGTTGTATATCGGTGGGACGGATGCAACCAAGTCAGGCAATCCACTGATGAAACTAATAGCCATCCCACTAAGCAACCAAAGTGCGGTTGCCAAGTGGTTGGTTATGTCCGGCAAGCCGGACGTGGAATTGACACAACACAGCGTTATCCGCCGCATGGTTGCATGGCCCGCAAACGCCGGAAGGCGCAACGCCTTTCCGACATAAACTGAAGGTCAATTTCCTCCGAAACCCGCTATCCATGGCACAAACTTTCCAGCAAGGCTGCCATGAATCGCCCGTTTTCTTCCGGCGTGCCCACAGTCACACGCAAGCAGTCTTTCAGCATGGGATGCGCCCCATTCAAGTTCTTGATCAGCACACCGCGCTGCTTCAATCCGCTGAATATCGCTGTCGCATTCGCGACGCGGAACAGCAGGAAATTGGCTTCGCTCGTGTAAACCTGCACGGCAGGAATCAAACTCAACTGCTGATAAAGTTTCGCACGGTCCAGCTTGATTTGCTCCGCCTGTTGCAACAACATCCCGTGATGCTCCAGCAACTTCTCCGCAACCAGCTGCGGCAGCACGCCGACATTATACGGCAAGCGCAGCTTTTCCAACTGCTCCAGCCATGCCGCGCTGCCGGCCAGAAAACCCAGGCGCAAGCCGGCCATCCCCAGCTTGGAAAAAGTACGCATCACCAGCAGATTCGGATATTGCAACAGACGCGCGGCAAAACTGCCGCTGGCAAAGGCATGATAAGCCTCGTCCACCACCACCAACCCCGGCGACGCCTCGATTATCTGCGCCACGTCGTCGGCCGGGAACAAATTACCGGTGGGATTGTTTGGGTATGAAAGGAAAATCAAAGCCGGTCGTTCACGCCGGATCGCCGCGAGTATCGCAACCATATCCAATGAAAATTCTTCCGCCCCGGAATTGGCCACCCCTGGATTGGACAGCAGGGGCACACCCACATAGCGCATGCCAACGAAGGTCGCGATCATCCTGTACATCACAAACGACGGCTCAACACTGAGCATTACCGCGCCCGGCTTGTTCACAGCCATCGCCAGCAACTGGATCAGTTCATCCGAACCATTGCCAAGCAACACATTCACCCCATCGGGCAAACCGGCCACCTCATGGATCCTTGCCTTGAGGGAAGCGGCGGCAGGATCAGGATAACGATTCAGGGCGGCGCCGGCGACCAGCTGCGCAATTTCACCGCGCAGCTGGTCCGGCACGAGGTAAGGATTCTCCATCGCATCCAGCTTGATGTACCCTGAACTGTCGGGCACATGATAAGCATGCAAATCAAGAATTTCCTGGCGCAGCAGCGTCGCCGCAAGAGTAGACGCCGAAATAGAGGGCATGGAACGAAATAAAACACAGTGTAATAACAACGTCGCGAAGCTTATCACATTGCCGCCGACCGGGGCCCGGTGGCGGAGACTGCCGAGACAGATTTTTGTGTCCGGCTGACAGCAGTCTCACTTCCCGGCAGGAATGCAAACTATTCCCGTGCCATCACTTTGCCCCGTCTGCCGGCTTGAATTCAAAGCACACCTTTCCGGGCTGGTTGCTTGTCAGCGCGAGCGTATATCCGAGCTGCGTGGCCCAGCGCGCGGCCTGGTAGAGCCCGATCCCCAGGCCATTTTCAGATACTACTGCACCCCGCAACAAATTCGCGGCGATGTTTTTCGGCATCGGACTGCCGCTGTCGCAAACGCTCAGGCGCAATGGCTCAGTCCGGATTTCTATGGAAATAGTGATATCGGCTTCGTGTTGGCGTTTTCTCAAAGCGTTGTCGATCAGGTTGTCAAAAACGCAGTCGAACAGCGGCGCGGGGATCTGCCTGTCCGGCAAGCTGTCCGGCGCAAGCCAGTCTATCTCCTGATACTGGTTGCGCATCCGCAGGTTGTCCCACCAGGCATCCAAGGAAAGCCCGGGGGTTTCCCCTTCATGCAGCGGTTGCTTGAGCTTGAGCAACGTCACCTCGATGCGCTGGGTCAGCAGCGGGAGCTGTTGCAGCAGCAGTTGCTGGGCATGATCTTCGCGGCTTTGTGCAATCGAGGTGAGCGAGAGCAGCGATTGCAGCATGTTCTTCAAGTCGTGTGTCAGGCGCGACCCGGTCTCATACACGGCCTGCAAACGCGTAATGTCGCGCAAGCTTTGCTCGCGCTGCTTGGCCTGGTAAAAATAACCGATCAATTTTACCAACAGCTGTATATGCAGCAGCAACGTGGGGTTGAACGGCCGCCTCGCATACATGGTCAGGCGCAACTCGCCTTCCTGTATTTCCGCGGAATAAGCGCTGATCTGACCGAACTGCCCGGTTTCTCCGGGCGATTGCCAGGAAAAACCGGACAACCACGAAAAATCTTCCAGCATGGCCACGGCACCGCGCAAATAGGAAGTCACATTGGGCTCGCGCTGGGCAGTCTCGGTCAGCCGGGAGAGCCAACTTTCAAACGGAGTGCCGACATTCAGCAGATAACGCGAGAACATGAACTGCAGGCCGGTGAATCCGAAGCGAGGATTCCACAACCCGCCAAGCGCCAGCAACACCAGACCGATCAGGAACAACGTGCGCAGCAAGGCCCCAAGATAATCCATCCGGCCCAGAGTCATGAATGCCAGCGCGCCGAGCACCACCAGGGTCAGCAGCATGAACAGCAGCAAACTGTATACGAAGTCCACCGTCTGACTGACATCGACCGTCTCTTTGTAAAACGGCAATAGCGCCATCAGCAGCAGCAGCACCGGCAGCACATAATTGATCAGGATGAACCCCGAATCTATCGAGGATTGCGCAGAAAATATATTCGGGACTACCCATAGCAGCAAGGCAGCCAGCAAATAGGCCAACAGCAATAAATATATCAGGCGCGTCGAACGGTTACGAAAAACGAATATCCGCGCGCCAACCAGGCCAAACAGACCGGTCAGCCAGAAAGCCATTGCCCACCAGTCCAGCCAGAACATCGCCACGACGGACGCCACTGTGATGAATGCCAGCGCCCCCCGTCCAACCTCGTGCTCGCCGTGCCACAACGGCTGCCAGATCAGGAACAGGCCGAAGTGAGCCAGCAGCAGCGGATGTACCCACGGGCTCTTGACGCCGACCACCAGCGCGCCGTGTAATAGCGCCACCATTACCACCAACAGCCAGCGTCCGGTACGCAAGCGATTCCCGATGTTCAGTGTCGGCATTTCGTCATCACCCTGTCAGCATCTCGTCAAGATTACCCCGGCCATGTTGCCGGTAACCATTCCTGCGGTCCCAGGCAGTTCGTTAAATAGTCCGATAGTCACCACCAACGCACTGGTTTGTTTTGGATTCTTAAAAAAAGATAATAAATAAAGCGAATTCTTGCTAGAATCGGTACGTATCTTGCTCAACTTTGGCGTAGCTCTCACAATCATCGCATCGGAGAATAACATATGAAACGAACCCAATCCGGCTTTACCCTGATCGAGATGGCCATCGTGCTGGTCATCATCGGCCTGCTACTCGGCGGCGTACTGAAGGGCCAGGAACTGATCAACAGCGCCAAGGTGAAAAGCCTTGCCAACGACTTCAGGAACATACCGGTGTTCATCTACGGCTACCAGGATAAATTCAAGGCTTTGCCTGGAGATGATGCTAACGCAATCGTCCATGTGGCTGCCACAGCAAATGGCAACGGTAACGGTGTCATAGATGGCAATTGGAATGACCCCTCCACTGCGACGACATCTGAGGCCGTAAATTTCTGGCAGGATGTGCGTTTAGCTGGTTTTGCGCCTGGCCCAACTTTGACAACTGACCCAGCCTACATTCCAACCAACGCGGTCGGCGGCATCATCGGCATCCAGAGTGCTTCAACGACCGCCCCACCAATAAATGACTCTACCACTATTCCAATTCGTGGCTCGTATATTATTTGCTCGGCAGGCATCTTGGGCAAGTTTGCCAAACAATTGGATACCACGATGGATGACGGCAACACTGGCACGGGTTCGATGCTGGTAGGAGTTGCAACTGCTGTCGGCACTCCTATGACGGCGGTTGCAACAGCATCGATTAACGATTCAGCACCCTACACCGTCTGCATGGGCATCTAAAAATCTCCGGCGTGACCCAAGCCCGCTGCGTACAGCGGGCTTTTTTATCGCCCTTTATGCAACCGCGACTCGGCCGCCAGCAAGGCTTCCGGCAAACCCAGCAACACCAGGATATCCCCGGCTTGCAGCAGCACCTCCGCGCCAGGCTGCACGCCTTGCACATGGCGGCGGCGCACCGCATTGACCTCAACGCCCAGCTCCGCTAGGCCAATCTCGCCCAGTTTCCGGCCCACTGCCGCGGAATCATTCTTCAGCAACACGCTTGAAAAACGCGACTGCATGTTTTCGCCGCCATCCTCCCCGTCATTTTGCGCCGTGCGGAAATAGCCGCTGAACGCCGCATAACGGCCCGCGCGGCTTTCCTGGACACGGCGGATCACGCGGCTCAGCGGCACGCCGGACATCAGCAGCGCCTGCGAGGCCAGCATCACGCTGCCCTCGGTCACTTCCGCCACCACCTCGGCAGCACCGGCTTTCTTCAGCTCGTCTATATAGCTATCGTCGGTGGTGCGCACCACCACCGGCAGGTCGGGGCGCATCTGGTTCACATGGTGCAATATCTTGAGCGCGGAATGCTTGTCGTTGTAGGTGACCACCAGGGTTTTGGCGCGCATCAGCCCGGCGGCCATCAGCACTTCGCGCTTCGCGGCATCGCCGTAGACCACGCTCTTGCCTTCCGCTGCCGCCTCATGCACGCGGCGCGGGTCGAGGTCGAGCGCGATGAAACGAAAATTCTCCATGGCCAGGAAGCGCGACAGCTCCTGCCCGCTGCGCCCGTAACCGCAGACGATGATGTGCGCGTCGCTGGACATGCTTTTCACGGCGATCTGGTGTATCAGCATTGCGCTGTCCATCCACGCGGACGGGGTCAGGTTGCGCACGATGACTTCGGCATGCTGGATCAGGAACGGCGCGGCCAGCATCGAGATCAGCATCGCCGCCAGCACGTTCTGCATCACGTCCGGCGGCAGCAGGTTTACCCGGCCCGCCAAGGTCAGCAGCACAAAGCCGAACTCGCCAGCCTGCGCCAACCCGAGGCCGCTGCGGATAGCCGCGCCCCAATCCCCGGCGAGCCAGCGCGCCAGCAGTGCCACCACGCCCGCCTTGAACGGCAGCAGGATGAGCAGGATCAGCAACACCCAGCCGAAACCGGAGACCACGCTGTGCAAATCTAGCAGCATGCCTATGGTCACAAAGAACAGGCCGAGCAGCACATCGCGGAAAGGCTTGATATCTTCTTCCACCTGAATGCGGTATTCGGTTTCCGAGATCAGCATGCCGGCGACGAAGGCACCCAGTGCCAGCGAGAGCCCGGCCAGCTCGGTAAGGTAGGCCAGCCCCAGCGTGAACAGCAGCACGTTGAGCATGAACAACTCGGAAGATTTTTGCCTGGCCACCAGGTGAAACCACGGGCGCAGCAGGCGTTGCCCGAAAATCAACAGCGCGGCCAATACCAGCGCAGCCTTGAGCAGGGCAATGCCGAGCGTGGCATAAATCGCCTCGCCGCTGCTGCTGGCCAACGCGGGAATGATGATGATCAGCGGCACCACGGCCAGATCCTGGAACAGCAATACGCCCATGATCTTCTGGCCGTGCGGCGTATTCAGCTCGGCTCGCTCGACCAGCATCTTGCTGACGATCGCGGTGGAGGACATCGCCAGCACTCCGCCCAATGCCAGCCCGGCGCGCCAATCCAGCCCGAACAGCAGCGAGGTGAACATGACCAGCAGCATGGTCGCGACCACCTGGGCAGTGCCCAGGCCGAATACCAGTCGCTGCATGCTGCGCAGGCGCGCCAGGCTGAACTCCAGCCCGATGCTGAACATCAGGAAGACCACGCCGAATTCGGCAAGATGCCGGGTTTCCGGCGCATCTTGTATCCAACCCAGCGCATGGGGTCCGATCAGGATGCCGACCAGAAGATAGCCCAGCATCACCGGCAACTTCAGGATACGGCACATCACGACCACGCCCACGGCAACGGAGAGCAGGATCAGCAGGAGTTGCAGCGAGTCTGTCATAGGGGTGCTGGAGCGGCATTTTTCGATGGGCGGATAATGCCCTAGTTTGCACATCCTTTCAAAACTTCTCCGCCGGTCGGAATTGCCGCCGGGGTCAAAATTTCGCTGGGGGTTAACACGCACTGCTATAATCCCGTTCCATGAACAAGACCATCTCCGCCACACCACGCGCCCTAGCCCTCGCCCGCGAAGTCCTGAACATAGAAGCTTCCGCTGTGCAGGCTCTGAGTGAACGACTCGATGAGA
>JAJZEQ010000126.1 GCA_021851345.1 Pseudomonadota bacterium | reverse complement strand
CCGCCATACCCAGTGCCGCCGAGATCGAAGTGCTGGAATGCCCGGTGCCGAAAGTGTCATACGGGCTCTCTTCGCGCTTGGGAAAGCCGGAGATACCGCCTGCCATGCGCAGCCTGTCCATCGCCCCGCGCCGACCGGTCAGGATCTTGTGCGTGTAGGTCTGGTGTCCCACATCCCAGACCAGCTTGTCCTCAGGCGTGTCGTAGATGTAGTGCAGCGCGATGGTCAACTCGACCGTGCCCAGGTTGGAGGAGAGATGCCCGCCGGTCTTGCTGACCGATTCAACCAAAAACTCGCGCAACTCGCTCGCCAGTTGCGGCAGCTGCTCCCGGCCCAAAGCGCGCAATTCGGCGGGAGTGTTGACAGTATCGAGCAATGAATACATTTGTAGAATCCCTAGGAAACGCGCAGCAAACTGTTACAGGTTTTCATCAGAACTTTCGCAACACGATGAAATCGGCCAGCTCGCGCAGCCGCAGTGCTGAATCGCCAAATTCCGCCAGTGTTTCCAATGCCTCGCGATGCAAACGCCCGGCCATTTCCCGCGCATCCTGCAAGCCCAGCAGGCTGACATAAGTGGGCTTGCCGTTATCCGCATCCTTGCCCGCCGTCTTGCCTAGTGTGGCGGTATCCGCTTCGCAGTCCAGCACATCGTCGACCACCTGGAACGCAAGGCCTATCAGCTTGCCGAACCGGTCCAGCTTGTCCTGCTGCCCCGCGGAGACCGACCCGCATTGCGCACCCAGCAGCACCGCCGCGCGGATCAGGGCTCCGGTCTTGTGGATATGCATGAATTCCAGCTCGGGGAGCGCCAGCGACTTGCCGATGCTGGCGAGGTCTATCGCCTGCCCGCCCGCCATGCCGCGCGAACCGGTGGCTGCCGCCAGCAGCCTGATCATTTCCAGCTGGCGCTGCGCGTCATCGCTCAAACGATGCTCGGCGAGCAGTTGAAACGCCAGCGTTTGCAGGCTGTCGCCGACCAGCAGCGCAGTCGCCTCGTCATACTGAACATGGCAGGTCGGCTTGCCGCGACGCAGCACGTCATCGTCCATGCATGGCATGTCGTCATGCACCAGCGAATAGGCGTGGATCAGTTCGACCGCGGCGGCGGCGATATTGACGCGGTTGACATCCGCACCGGTCAACTCGCCCGCCGCAAAAGCCAGCAGCGGGCGGACGCGCTTGCCGCCATCCAGCACCGCATAGCGCATCGCCTCATGCAGCCGCTGCGGGACGATTTCCGCGCGCGGCAACAACCCGCGCAACACGTCCTCGAAACGGGATTGCCGGGCCGCGACCCAGCTCTGAAAATCCGTGCGCATCTGCTAGCTGGTTCCGGACTCGGCGTTGGCGGAAAAGTCTTTCAGCATGCCGTCTTCCAGCACGCGCACCTGCTGCTGCGCGTCTTCCAGCCTGGAACGGCAGAACGACAGCAATTCCGCACCGCGCTTGTAGGCGGTCAGTGTATCTTCCAGCGGCAGCTTGCCCGCCTCCATGTCGGCAACGATCTGCTCAAGTTCGGCCATCGCCGCCTCGAAGCCAGTTGTTTTCTGGGTTTTCCCGGCCATTTGTATGCTCGTTAGCAAAGAGGCGCATTCTACCTAACAGGGTGTTGAAAAACTACTGATAAAACCACCCGCTGTTGTTCCGCAGCTTGCGCCTGGCGCCTGGCACTGTAACCGCCGCACACTAAAGCTTATACTCCGCCTAATCGTAAACACTCCGGGAACCGCCATGCTGATCAATTGCGTTGCCTACCAGAACGGCGTCAAGCTTGCCGACCTTCCCGTCGAGGAGATCAGCGATTACCTTGAACGGAAGGATTGCTTTGTCTGGGTGGCGCTGCGCGATGCGACCGATGGTGAACTCGATACGATGCAGGAAGAATTCGGGCTGCACAACCTGGCGATCGAGGATGCGCGCCACGGCCACCAGCGTCCCAAGATCGAGGAATACGGTGACACGCTGTTCGTGGTGATGCACTTGGTAGAGGTTACCCATCCCGATCTCGAGGTCGGTGAAATCAGCATCTTTGCCGGACACAATTTCATCCTTTCCGTGCGCAACCACAGCAGCCGCAGCCTGCTTGGGGTGCGCGCACGCTGCGAGCGCGAGCCTGATCTGCTGCGGCTGGGTTCCGGCTTCGTGCTCTATGCTTTGATGGACGCGGCAGTAGATCTCTATTTTCCGGTGATAGACGAGCTGGAGTCGCAGCTGGAATCCATTGAGGAACACCTGTTCGACCAAGGAAATGCCCTCGCCAACATCGAGCAGCTCTATGAACTCAAGCGCAAGGTCATGGTGCTCAAGCATGCGGTCACGCCGCTGATGGAAGCCACCGGGAAACTACACGGCGGGCGCGTGCCGCCGGTCTGCGCCACCACCCAGAATTATTTCCGCGATGTCTACGACCACCTGACGCGCATCAACGCCACGATAGACGCGATGCGCGACACCACCACCACCGCTATTCTGGTCAGCCAGTCCACGGTATCCATCGAACAAAACGTGATCAACAAACAACTGGCCGCCTGGGCGGCGATCTTCGCCATCGCCACTGTCTTCACCGGCATCTGGGGCATGAACTTCAGGCTCATGCCGGAGCTGCAATGGGATTACGGTTACCCCGTTGCGCTTATCGTCATCATCGCAGTCTGCGGCTTTCTTTACCGGCGCTTCAAGCGCTCGGACTGGCTGTAACCGAAACAACGATGACCAGACCGGACCCCGATCCCGACGCCCGCCGGGAAAGCACAGCGAACGGGGCGAACCGACATAATTGTTGCCCGGCCAATTGATTTCGGGGACAATCCCTTCCTCCCCCGCACCATATCCACAATTAGGGCATGTCCGATATCGCCAACATCAATCAGCTCACCCGGGTTCCGATCCAGCCGCCCCTTGGCTGGTACTTCGACCCCAAAGCACTCGAAGTAGAGCAACGCCTGTTGTTCGAGCAAGGGCCTAATTACGTCGGGCATGAGCTGATGGTGCCGCATCCGGGCGACTACCATGTGCTGGAAGGCGGGGCGCAGATGCTGGTGCGCAACCAGAACGGCGTGGAACTGCTCAGCAACATCTGCCGCCACCGCCAGGCCGTCATGCTGCAGGGCCGCGGCAACGCGCAACACATCGTCTGTCCGATACATCGCTGGACCTACAAGACCAGCGGCGAACTGCTGGGCGCGCCGCACTTTCCGCAGAATCCCTGCTTGAACCTGAACAAGTCGCCGCTGCAGAACTGGAACGGCCTGCTGTTCTCGGGCAAGCGCGACATCGCCAAAGACCTGGCCAGGGTCGGCGTGATGCAGGATCTCGATTTCTCCGGCTATATGCTGGACCGCGTGCAAGTCGATGAATACGCGTTCAACTGGAAGACCTTCATCGAAGTCTACCTGGAGGACTACCACGTTGTGCCGTTCCATCCCGGCCTGGGCAATTTCGTGGATTGCGACGATCTCAAGTGGGAATTCGGCGAACAATACAGCGTGCAGACCGTCGGCATCCGCAACGGGCTGCGCAAGACCGGCAGCGATGTTTACCGCAACTGGCAGGAGCAGGTGCTGCGCTACCACGGCGGCAAGCTGCCGAAGTACGGCGCGATCTGGCTGACCTATTATCCCAACATCATGGTCGAGTGGTATCCGGGCACACTGGTGGTCAGCACCCTGGTGCCGCGCGGCCCGGAAGCCTGCACCAACATCGTCGAGTTCTATTACCTCGAAGACATCGTGCTGTTCGAGCGCGAATATGTCGAAGCCGAACAACAGGCCTACAACGAAACAGCCGTTGAAGACGACATCATCTGCCTGCGCATGCACCAGGGGCGCAAATCGCTGTACCAGCGCGGCATCGAAGAGCAGGGCCCTTACCAGTCCCCCACCGAAGACGGCATGCTGCATTTCCACGAGTACCTGCGCCGCAATCTTGCGTCACACCTTTAATTGTCTTTCCCATGCAGATGGGAATCCAGCGGTTTTATCCAGTCAGGCATTTGGTTTTGTCCTCGCCATGCGAAGGATCATTTCATTGACTGGATTTCCACCTCCATGGGAATGACAAAAAACAAGGATTCACTGTGGATGCTCGCCGCCGGTTTTCTGTTCGGCTGCATGGGCGTGTTCGTCAAACTCGGCGCGGCGCATTTCTCGTACGGGGAACTGGTGTTCTACCGCTCGCTCATTGGGCTGTTGCTGGTGTATCTGGTCATGCGGTCACAGCGCGTCAGCGTTGCCACGGGACATTGGCGTGCACATCTGTGGCGCGGCATCTCCGGATCGGTTGCATTGGGCCTGTACTTCTATTGCATCACCGTGCTGCCGCTCGCCACCGCCGTCACGCTCAACTACACCGCCCCGCTGTTCCTTACCGCGTTCACGATGCTGGTGCACAAGGATAAATTTCATCTGCCGATGACGATTGCGATTGCGCTGGGATTCTTCGGCGTGGTGTTGCTGTTGCACCCGACGCTGGCGCGCGAGCAACTGCTGCCCGGACTGCTCGGGCTGATCTCAGGCTTTCTCGCCGGCATCGCCTATCTCAACGTCAAGCAACTCGGCATGCTCGGCGAACCGGCGGCGCGCACCGTGTTTTACTTCAGCCTGACCGCCACCATAGGCAGCGGCGCATGGATGCTGTTCAGCACCGTGCATGCCATCACTCCACAGGGCTTCGCCATCCTGCTCGGCGTGGGCGGCACCGCCACGCTCGCACAGATCGCGATGACGCACGCCTATCGCGTCGGCAGGACGCTGGTGGTCGGCAGTCTTGCTTACAGCACCATCGTGTTCGCGAGCCTGTTCGGAATGCTGCTGTGGAACGAAGTGTTTCCGCTCTCCGGCTGGCTGGGCATGGCGCTCATCATAGCCGGCGGTGTGCTAAGCTTACGTCTGTCACCGAAACATAAAACGGGCTATTAAACAATGCCGCTCGCCCTGAGGTATCGAAGGGTGCGTATAAAGTGGTTCGGTACCTCACCACGAATGGACAGCACCGAAGCAAACAACATAATAAAAAGGTAATCCATCATGATCACGATCGAACAAACCGAAAACCTGGTCAACGTCGCCGTCCTCGGCGAATTCACCATCGCCGACTTCAAGACTTTTGAAGAACAGTCCCTGTACAAACTGAAAACGCCCGGCAAGTTAAACCTGCTGTTCGACCTGCGCGCGATGGTTCGCTTCACCATCGACGTAGCCTGGGAAGAGATCAAGTTCTTCCGCCGCGAACACAACCACGACTTCACCAAGATCGCCGTGGTCACCGACAACCAGTGGCTCACCTGGCAGGCATGGCTGTCACGCATCTTCGTGGATGCTGACATACAGGTGTTCACGGATTACGAGAAAGCGAAAGCTTGGGCTCAGGCCTGAAGACCTACGGGTAACTACTACATTCGTCAAGTTGCACAAAAGTCTCGATAGTATCGGATTATTTTAGAATATCCGCTTTACTCAATACGGATTCAAATCATGTCTAGCGCGACCATTAAAATATTTTTGGTGCATGGCGAACCGAAACGCCTCCGCACTGCAGAACTGTCAAATTGGACTGGCAAGGCAGTCGCGGGTCCACGCAGCGAATTCGAGGGTGTAATTGGGCGCGAAGAGTCAGGCAGCTCAGGCATCTATTTCTTGACAGGCAACGATCCCGAATCAGGAAAATCGGCTGTATACATAGGTGAAGCAGAAAGCATTAGAGATCGCGTTAAGGCACATCTAGAAAAGGACTTCTGGAATCAGATCGTCTATTTCACCAGCAAGGACGAAAATCTTACCAAGGCACACATACGTTACTTGGAAGGAAAACTCATCGACCAAGCGCGCCAGGCCGGTCGAGCGCTCGTCATCAACGGTCAGAGTAGCGGTGCAAAGCTGCCAGAGTCCGACCGTGAAGATATGGAAATCTTCCTGAAAAAAATACACCAGCTATTGCCAGTTCTTGGCGTCGAACTGTTAGTCAAAGCAATTGCTAAGTCCGAGACCGATGCCGAAAAGGAAATGTTGTACTGTGAAATAAAAGGTATAAAAGCAAAGGGGCGTCTTACTCCCAACGGATTCCTTGTGCTGAAGGATTCGCAAGCCGTATTGAATGATCGCGCTTCATCACAGAAGTACCCGTGGGCATTGAATATGCGGCAAAGACTCAAAGATGAAAGTGTTCTTTCTGTCGATACAGATCATCTTGTATTTACGCGTGATGAGGAATTTTCCAGCCCCAGTGCTGCTGCGGCTGTAGTTCACGGAGGTCATGCAAACGGCCTTATCGCCTGGAAAAATAAAAGTGGAAAAACCTTAAAGGAGCTAGAGCAATCGTAGGTTGAGTGAACAGAGCGCTTCCTCCCGTCCAACACATCTAATTCGTTTCGTGTCTTTCGTGGAAAAATAGCTGTTTTAGATTGAAAAAAACCCGCTTTCGCGGGTTTTTCTTTGCACTACGAAACCGGCCTGAATTACTTCAGCTTGGTTTCCTTGTACATGACGTGTTTGCGTGCCTTGGGATCGAATTTCTTCATTTCGATCTTTTCCGGCGTGGTGCGCTTGTTCTTGGTCGTGGTATAAAAGTGGCCGGTACCGGCACTGGATTCGAGTTTGATTTTTTCGCGCATTTTCCGGCTCCTTAGATTTTATCGCCGCGGGCGCGCATGCCTGACAGGACCGCGTCTATGCCGTTCTTGTCGATGGTGCGCAGCGCTGCATTGGTCAGGCGCATGCTGACCCAACGGTTCTCGCTCTCGACCCAGAAGCGGCGGCGTTGCAGGTTAGGCAAAAAACGGCGCTTGGTTTTGTTGTTCGCATGGGAAATATTATTCCCGGTCATCGGGGCTTTTCCCGTTACTTGACAGACACGTGCCATGG
>JAJZEQ010000090.1 GCA_021851345.1 Pseudomonadota bacterium | reverse complement strand
GCCAGGTAGCCGGTGTCGTGCGCCAGCACGAACAGCCGGTTTGCCGGGCTGGCCAGCAGGAAATTGCGCAGCGTCGCATATCTGGCCTCGCTGTCGTATCCGGCACCGTCGAAATCCTTGTCGAACAGGTACAGCCTGTGCTGCGCCAGTTTGCACAGCGTGTCGAGCGCGGCGACGTATTCGGTGATTCCGTCCAGCCGGGTGTGTTGCGACAGGCCATCATCCGCCATGCTCCGCTCCTGAAGGTTAGTTCGGGGAAATATAGCCGTCCAGATACCACTGGTAAAGCAGTTTCTCCAGCCCGGCCGGACTGTCCGGCAATGAAGACAATTCGCGCTCATCCGCCAGCCTGCGCAGCACGGGATAGTCTCTGTCATTGGCCCGGTGTGCTTCGCCATTGATGAATATCCAGCCGGAATGGCACAGCATCTGGCTTTTCAAATCCAGCTTCACGCCATGCTTTTTCAACGCCTGCCCGAATTTTGCGGGGCTCATCGGGCGTTCCGGCACGGCGAAGAAGACATGCGGCTTGGGTTCGCTCAAATAGCAGCCGAGAAAATTCGCGATATCCTCCCTGTCCCAGCGCACCTTGTTGATGGCTCTCTCCGCCTGCTGCAGCATCGCTGCACTGATTTCCGAAGGGTGTTGCTGTGTTTTCAGGCCGGGGTCGGCATACATGCCGTCCACTTCTATCCGGTCCTGCAGGTAGACCAGGAATTGTTCGGCCAGCTCCTGGTAGGCGGGGGTGCGAAACCCGATGGAATAAGTCATGCAATCGTCTTCGGCGATGCCGTTGTGCGCATAGTGCGGGGGCAGGTACAGCATGTCGCCGGCTTCCAGCACCCATTCCTGCTCGATCCTGAAGTCGCTCAGGATGCGCAGCGGCGCACCTGCTATCAGGCTGCGGTCCGATTGAGAAGATATCTGCCAGCGTCTATGCCCGGAACCCTGCAGCAAAAACACGTCATAGGAGTCGAAATGCGGTCCAACCCCGCCGCCTTTGGGCGCGTAGCTCACCATCAGGTCGTCCAGCCGGGCATGGGGGATGAAGGAAAAATTTTTCAGCAGTGCGGCCGCTTCGGGGAGGTGATGATTCACGCCCTGCACCAATACGCTCCACTTGACCTTGCCGGCCAGGTCGAAATCTTCAGGCTCGAACGGCGCCTGGCGCAATTCAAATTTGCCGCGCTGTTGTGTCACCAGGCGCGCCTGGACATCTTCAGTGCAAGCCAGCGCGATCAATTGGCGGGGGTCAAGCAAGCCGTTGAATTCCGGAATGGCCCGGCGGATCAGCAGGGGTTTCTTCTGCCAGTAATCGCGCAGAAATTCGTTGGCGCCCAGGCCGCCCAGCAGTGCAAGTTTGCTTTTCATCGAGCCGATTATAGCCGCCCCGCCGGCAATAATGGTATGGCGAAAATTCTTCATATAGCGCGACCGAAAAGTGTTTAAAATGCGCCTCTGGGGGGAAATGCACATGCAGGTTGTACAGCTTGTTACAGGAATAGAAGCGCCGCACTTCGAGTTGCCCGATTGCGAAATGAAGACTGTCAGCCTTGCGTCATTGCAGGGCAGGAAGAATGTCGTGCTGTATTTTTATCCCAAGGACGACACTCCAGGCTGCACACTGGAAGCCAACGAATTCAGCGCGCTGGAACACGAGTTCAGCAAGCTCGACACCGTCGTGATCGGTGTCAGCCGCGATGACTGCCTGAGCCATGCATCGTTTCGCGACAAGTACGGCCTGTCCGTATGGCTGCTTTCCGACCCCGATGCGCGGGTCTGCAAACGCTACGGCGTGATGTACGAAAAGGAAGTCGACGGACAAAAGAAATTGTCGATCAAGCGCTCCACGTTCGTGATCGACAAGCACGGCAAGCTGCGCCATGTCATGTACGGCGTGCAGGCGCACGGCCATGCGCAGGAAATTCTCAATTTGATAAAGGACACGAAATGAAAATCGCCAAAGACACGATAGTCTCCTTGAATTATGAATTGTTCGACTCGTCCGGCGAATTGCTGGAAAGAGTGGAGGAACAGATCAGCTACCTGCACGGCGGCTACGACGGTATTTTTCCGCTGGTGGAAGAGGCATTGCACGGGAAGAGTGTCGGCGACAAATGCAGCGTCACGATGGAACCGGATGATGCATTTGGCGAATACGACCACACAATGGTCGAAGTTGAGCCGCGCAGTTCATTCCCCAAAAACGTCGCGGTAGGCATGCAGTTTGAAGGCGCGCCCGAGGCATCGGACGACGAAGATTTCATCCTCTTCACCGTGGTGGAAGTGACCGACGACGAGGTGACGGTGGACGGCAATCATCCGCTGGCCGGCAAGACGCTGACATTCAATTGCACCGTGACAGGGGTGCGCAAAGCCACGGAAGAGGAATTGGAGCACGGGCATGTGCATGAAGAGGGTGGGCACGTCCACTAAAAAAGCCACCGTAAAACTACTCCGCTCGACAGAGCGTTGTTGCGATAGGTCTCGAAATGCTCATGTACTATGAGTACATTCCGCTTTCTCAACCTGTCGCGCCTAGCTCTGCCATCACTCGCTACGTTTTCCAGAGGCTTTTGATTTGGGTTGCGTTCCGGCGATCAACTACAAATCAAGTCTTTCAGCCAGCCACTTCGCAACCTGTTCCGCGCCTTGCGGAATAACCGGCTTTGGGCGCGGCGCGTTCCAGATGTCTTCCAGCACTTTAGCGAACATTCCCTGTTCCAGAACCTTGCGCTCGACCTCGCGGCACAGTCCGTGTTGTTGCAGCCATGCAATCAGGGCGGGCGATTCCGGCCAGTCGGCACGGCTGACATAGAGCACCGGCACAGCGCAACTTGCGGCCTCTACGAAACTGCCGTAGCCGGGCTTGCAGATCAGCGCGTCGCTGCTGGCGAGCAGGTCGCCGAAACTCATCGGCAGTGATTCGAGAATGATCGCATCGGGATGCACGACCTGCCAGCTTTGCTGCACCAGCCAGCGAACACCATCGATGCGCGGCCAGTGCTCGATCGGCAAGCGGGAGGCGATGCCGCCCAGGCTGACCAGTACCAGCTTTTCGCCGGCGGGAAGTTTGAGATGCAGATCGAGTTCCGCGCGCCGGTTGGTACCGGTCGCGGCGATCGGCAGGACTGGAATCAGGTTGGGCAGACCTGTCCCGAGTGTCGTCGAAGAGTCGTCCATCGCCATACCCGGCGTGGCACGCAGGAAAGCATCGGCGTTGGCATAGCAGCCATGTATCTGCGCGGCGATCGTGTCATCACCAAGATAATGCCGGTAGATGTCCGACCAGTTCAACGAACACAGCGCGGCATTCGGGATTCCGGCCAGCTGTGCGCCCGCCAGCGCCAGATAGCCGACGTTGGACAGCACCATGTCCGCACCGAGTTCGCTCAGCAGATGCGCCTCCTCCGCGACGCGCGCACCCCAGTCGGCGTGGTAAGCGCGATAGGCCGCACGGCTTTCCCCGATGCGCACGTCCAGCGCCGAAGACATCAACATGCCGATGTCGCCCTCGCCGGGCAGGTGTGTGAAAGGCGCATGGATGCGCGCACGCAGATGGGCGAGCGGCACGGCGGAGCGCACCGTGATGCGCAGCTCCGGCTTGAGTATATGCAGCAGGTTCAGGACAGGCGCGGTCTGCGCGACATGGCCGAAGCCGTGGCCGGAGATGGATACGACAAGATGGGGCATGGGCTGTGAATTTGAAAGGTACATCCGTCATTCCATTATAGCCAACTCTAACCTGTCCCTTCGGCCGGGGAAAGTTTCCCGTCATACTCCCGGTTGTAACCTGGCCATTACTTGTTATCATGTGGCTGTCGAGCTGCAAACTCAGGGGGCAGAACAATGGTGCACGAGATCAGCCAATTCGATATTCCAGACCGTCAACGGCTGGAAACTGGCGCTCAGAAAAAACCAGGATTGTGGATGGACATCGGCGAAGCGAAAATCACCCGTACCATTTTCGGCGGACCCAGGATACGCGTAATCTGCGAACGGGATAAGAAGCGCCGCGCACGGATGCTGGCGGCGCTGGTGTTTATACTGATTGCCATAGCAGCCTGGCGGGGTTGGGTTGCATTGCAGCAAATGCTGAATGCTCCGCCTCCGCTACCCTTGAGCGCAAGGATCCGGGTTGGCCCTCCGGTTTTCGACCCCGAAGACTTTACTCCTGCTGCCAAGAGGCAAAAAACGCGGACTCAGATCCTGCTCGAGGGTATGGCGACCCACCGGCCACCAGAACCGCCGCAGCCGCCGGTGAATGTCCCCGGGCAGATCGCTCCGGGCAAGATTAAACCATCAACAGCACACAAGCCGAGGGCGCCGCTTGCCACAAACCACAACTTGCCGGCGAATCAGGCCGGCAGCCCCCCTCTGCTGTCAGACCCGATCCAGCCGGCCTCATCAGTTGTGACATCTCCCGTCATCCGTCCACCGGCAAACAAGCATTCATCGGCCAACAAGCGGGCATTAGCCGTTCCCGCCAAGTCGCCGCTCAAGGATGGCATCCAGCCCCAGGTGCCCGAGGGCGACAATCCGCCCCCGGCTCCGGACACTACAAAACCCTAGCTCAGCGCACAATCCGGGCTTCGCTTTTGCGTATACCTGTAGCTCCATTATGTTTCCCGGTTGCCGGGCGTTGCGTTGCCAACCGGAAATCGCGAGAATAGACGTTATGGATAAAACCGTAAAAACCCATATTTTTCCGGAGGGCGCAAAAAGCGCTGCTGCGCAAAACAATCTTACCGAGGCTCAGGAGAAGGCACTTGAGCTGGTCAAGAAAAATGCGCAACTTGAGGAAGAGAAGAACAAGTCATTCGAACTGCAGAAGACCATCGGGCAGCTGCGCGCAAGCTTGATGCAGGAGCAGGCCAGAACGGCCGAGATGGCAGAAAAGGCGGTAATGCTGGAAGCCAGGGTGAGGGAACTGTCCGGGCAGGAAGCCCGCATAAAAAAAACGGACGAGCTCGAAGCCAGGGTAAAGGAACTGACCGAGGCGCTCGGCAAGATATCGGGGATCGCGTCTGCGGGGAAAGCGGGTTAGCAATGCCTCTCCACGGGTACTCCGTACTTGTCGTCTGATACCGAAGCCTGATGCGGGTGGAGTGGAGCAATACCCGGCAAGAGCTCCATGATGGGCACGCGTTACAGTGACGAATTTTTACGCGGCGCACCGCGCAGAGAAATGCCGGCGCGGTGCGCATGGAGTGCTTTCGAGGGTTACATGGTAGATACCCAGGTGGCCTGAATCAAGCGGCCCTTAGTTATGCCATCCTTTTTTCGTGGTGGCACAGGAAGATGCGTAGCTGAGCCCATCGCGAATTTACCGCTTCACAAATACGCGCTATGCGCATACCATGCGCATAGGAGGTGCCCATGAAATCCATGCAAAGCAATCAGGCGCGCAAACGCGCCGTCAATCTCACTCTCAACGAAGATCTGGTGTCCCAGGCCAAAGGCATGACGGGCAATCTATCCGGTGTGGTCGAGCAGCTATTGGCCGACTACGTGCTGAAACAGAACGTAGTGCGCCAGGCAAAGCAGGGTAATGCCGACGCGGCGGCGCAGGGCTGGAATGCCTTCAACGAGCAGTCCGGCTCGTTTGCCGATGAGCACTCGACATTGTAATGGCGCAGTTTGACGTTCACCGGAATACAGCGCGAGACGATTCCGTTCGTGGTCGTGGCTCAATCATCCCTGTACGACAGCTACCGCCGCAGAGTCGCTATTCCGCTGGTGCGCCGCAGCAGCCTTGACCGTTCCGCCGCTCAATCCCGTGCTCACCGTCAAAGGAATAAAGGCGGTGCTGCATCCGTTGGAGATTGTATCAGTCGCCACCGATCAGCTAGGCGAGAAGGTCGCTACACTTGCGCAAGAAGGCGACCGTATCACCGGCGCGATGGATGGGTTGCTGACGCGTGCTTGGGCGTAGGGTGTCAATAAGCGAAGCGCATTGCACCGTATGCTTTCATTCGGCGCAATAACGATTGCGCCCTACGCGGGCTGAGAGTAGCAGCGGTTTTTGCTGCGAAGTCGAAGCATGAATAACCAACACCAAAATCAACACCCCCGGCGGTGTTGATGTTGATTAAACCAACTTCTTCAACTGATACAGCCTCTCCAACGCTTCCTTCGGACTCAACTCATCCGGATGTAAATCTTGCAATAATTTCAACACTGGATGCTCTTCCGGCTCCGGCATCTCCGGTTTCTGGTCGAACAAATCTCCCTGTGGATTTTGCGCGGCGCTGTTCTGTTCTAACTTTCGCAATTGTTTTTTCGCGGTGCGGATCACGTCATTGGGCACGCCGGCCAGCGCGGCGACTTGCAGGCCGTAGCTCTGGCTGGCCGCGCCTTCGTTGACGCTGTGCAGGAACACGATGCTGTGCTGGTGTTCGATCGCGGCGAGGTGGACGTTGGCGAGTTGGGCGAACTCTTCGGCAAGACGCGTCAGTTCGAAGTAGTGCGTCGCGAACAGCGTGTAGCTGCGGTTCTTTTCCAGCAGGTGGCGCGCGATCGCGTAGGCGAGCGCGAGGCCGTCGAAGGTGGAGGTGCCGCGCCCGATCTCGTCCACCAGCACCAGGCTTTTTGCAGTAGCGTTGTGCAGGATGTTGGCGGCCTCGGTCATCTCGACCATGAAGGTGGAGCGTCCGCTGGCGAGGTCGTCCGATGCGCCGATGCGCGTGAAGATCTGGTCGATTGAGCCCAGCACAGCTTCTTGTGCCGGGACGAAGCAGCCGACATGCGCGAGCAGCGCGATCAGCGCGACCTGGCGCATGTAGGTGGACTTGCCGCCCATGTTCGGGCCGGTGATCAGCAGCATGCGGCGCGCGTCGCCCAGCGCGGTGTCGTTCGGAGTGAA
>JAJZEQ010000319.1 GCA_021851345.1 Pseudomonadota bacterium | reverse complement strand
CTGGTCTATGATCAGATAGCCGCCCGATTTCAGGTCGACGCGCTTGGACAAGGCCCGCTCGATCTCTTCTTCGACGCCATGCAAGTCAAACAGCGGGCGCTCGCCCGGATAGTGCTCCAGCAATTCGGCCGCGCCGGGGTTGTAGGCCTGCGCAAAGGTGATCATGCGCTGGTAGGTTTCCCTCGAATCCACCAGGACGCGCGTGCTGGCAGGGCCGACGAAATCACGCAGCACCCTCAGGCTGATGTCGAGTTCCTGGTACAACAGTTGTGGCGCACTGGCCGTCTTCGCGAGAACCTGCAGGTTGCCCCACAGCTTGTCCAGATAAGCGATGTCGGCGGCAAAATCCAGTTCCGCCGAGGCTTCCGCCACGGTGCGTATGATGTATCCGCCCTTGTGCTCCGGCGGCAATACGGCCTGCAGCCTGGAGCGCAGGATTTCACGCTGCTCCTCGCCCTCGATGCGCTGCGAAACGCCGATATGTTCTTCCTGAGGAAGATACACCAGCAGACGCCCAGCGATGCTCAGCTGGGTTGAAAGCCGCGCCCCCTTGGTGCCCAGGGGCTCCTTGATGACCTGCACCAGCAGCGCCTGACCCTCGTACAGGATTTTTTCTATCGGCTTCGCCGCATCGCCATTGCGGCTGTTTTCCCAGATGTCCGCCACGTGCAGGAATGCGGAACGTTCCATACCGATGTCGATGAACGCCGATTGCATACCCGGCAAAACGCGCATCACCTTGCCCAGATAAACGTTGCTGACGATGCCGCGATTGCTGCCGCGTTCGATGTGCAGATCCTGGACCACGCCGAGTTGCATCACCGCAACGCGGGTCTCCTGAGGGGTGACGTTGATGAGGATATCTTCACTCACGGCGCGGGGTAACCAAAATGCTTAAGCAGTTGCACGGTCTCAAACAAGGGCAAACCCATCACGCCGGAATAGCTGCCGGAAAGGTGTTCGACGAACGCCCCGGCATACCCCTGTATCCCATAGCCGCCCGCCTTGTCCGTATACTCGCGGGTCAGAAGATAACGGCGGATGCGCTCTTCGCTTAGCGTGGCAAAGCGAACCGTGGAGGTTGAAAGCGCGACCTCCGCATGCCCCTCCAGCACAATCGCCACCGCGCTGAGCACCTGGTGCTCCTTTCCGGAAAGCCGGCGCAGCATTTCCGCGGCCTGGTCGAGATCGCCCGGCTTGCCGAAGATCTCGCCCTCCAGGGTGACCGTGGTGTCTGCCGCCAACACCGGGAATGCGGGAAGATTCCGGTATTTGAGCGCGGCGTAACCCGCTTCGGCCTTGGCCTGCGAGACTCGCCTGACATAATTTTCCGGAAGCTCACCGGGCCGGACCGTTTCGTCGACGGCGATGTCGCGGCGCGAGTCGGCGCGCATCAGCAGCATCTCGAAATTGACGCCTATCTGCTTGAGCAGTTCGCGGCGGCGCGGACTTTGCGAGGCGAGGTAAATGCGGGGCTGGATGATGCGCATAATTCTTCTATCCTGTTTTATCCCCGGATGCTTATTCGCGGTGATAGGGGTGATTGTGCATCAAGCTGTGCGCCCGGTACAACTGTTCCGCGAGCAGCACCCGCACAAAGGCGTGCGGCAAGGTGAGCGAAGACAGCGCCAGAACTTGCTGTGCGGACTGCCTGACCGTTTCATGCAAGCCATCGGCTCCGCCGATGATGAATGCAACATCGCGTCCTTCCCTCATCCATTCCTGCATCTGCGCGGCCAGCTGCCGGGTGGTGGGCTGGGAACCGTGCTCATCCAGTGCGATGCGCCGGCAGCTTTGCGGCAGGGCGGCATGGATGCGCAATGCTTCGGCCTCCATGATCTGCATCGTGGTCTTGCCGGTAGTGCGCGGCTCGGGCCTGATTTCGAGCAGTGAAATCTGCGCTTCGCGCGGCATGCGCTTGGCGTATTCGTTGAAGCCCGCCGTGATCCAGTCCGGCATTTTGTGTCCGACCGAGACGATGATCAGCTTCATATTTATGACCTAACCAATGTAGGCCTACGTGTTATTTCGAACCGGCCAGCTTGGGCCGAGCCGCCTGCGCCTTGCTCCACAATTCTTCCAGATTATAGTAATCGCGGATAGCCGGCTGCATGATGTGCACCAGCACTTCGCCCAGGTCCACCAGTATCCATTCGCCGCTTTCCTCGCCTTCACGGCCCAGAACTGTTTCTCCGCGCTCCTTGAGCTTGACCACCACGTTGTCGGCCAGCGCCTTGGTCTGCCGGGTTGAATTGGCGCTCGCGATGACCATGCGTTCGAACATCGTGCTGAGTTTGCTGGTGTCGATCACGTTGATATTGTTGGCCTTGACGTCTTCCAGCGCGGCGACGACGGCCAGTGTTTTTTCTTCAGTAGTTAGCATGTGATATATAAATGATGTTGATGAATGTAATCCGCCACCGGGTTCGGCAACAGATAGCGTATGGTGCGTTTTTCGGCCACGCGGTTTCGGATCAGCGTTGCGGAGATTTCCAGCTTGGGGATGGCCAGTTCGACAATCGCCCCCGCCGGTTGTTGGGACAAGGTATCAGCCGAGCTGATGCGCTGCTGATAATGTGACCGCAAAGCCAAAGTGGTTGAGTTGATACGCTCCTCCAGCGTAAAGCCGGGGCGGTAACCCACCACGATATGCGCCAGCTCGAATAACCTTTCCCACTCGTACCAGGTATGCAATTGCAAAAAAGCGTCCCCGCCCATCAGCAGGCACAGCGGTTGCTCCGCACCCAGCTCGGCGCGCAATTCCAGCAGGGTATCTACTGTGTAGCACGGCGCGGCGCGCCTGACTTCGCGTTCATCCAGCACAAATGCCGGTTGATCGGCGATCGCCAGTTGCACCATCGCGCTGCGGTGCTGTGCGGACACTTGCGGAGCATCGCGATGCGGCGGCGTTCCGGTGGGAATGAAACGGATCTGCCGGAGATGCGCCAGCTCGAGCATTTCTTCAGCGAGACGCAGATGCCCGTAATGAACCGGGTCGAACGTACCGCCCAGGATGCCAACAGGAATACCGATCGCTCTTTTGTTCACTGATTAAATGATCCCGAAATGCAAGACCGGGAACTACAGTGCCAGCCGGCGGGTATCCGCCAGCACTTGCGAAAGAAATACGATAAAGCGCGCCGCTGCGGCACCATCGATCACACGGTGGTCATATGACAGTGACAGCGGCAGCATCAGGCGCGCCACGAAGGTGTCATCCTGGTGCATGGGCTTGATGACGGCCCTGGACACGCCGAGGATCGCGAGTTCCGGCGCGTTGATGATGGGCGTGAAAGCCGTCCCGCCAATGCCTCCCAGGCTGGAGATCGAGAAGCAGCCGCCCTGCATCTCGGCAGCGGTAATCTTTTTCTCGCGCGCGCGCGCGCTGATCTCGCCCAGTTCCCTGGCCAGCTGCACGATGCCTTTCTTGTCCGCGTCGCGCAGTACCGGCACCATCAGTCCGTCCGGCGTATCGACCGCCACGCCGATGTGGAAGTACCGCTTGAGCACCAGGTTCTCGCCGCTGGCATCCAGAGACGCGTTGAATTCCGGAAATTGCTGCAGCGCGACCACGACCGCCTTTACCAGAAAGGCCAGTGGCGTGATCTTGATATTCTGTTTGGCGTATTCCGCGCCGAGCTCCTTGCGGAATGCTTCCATCTCGGTGATGTCGGCCTCGTCGAATTGCGTGACGTGCGGAATGCTCACCCAGTTGCGATGCAGGTTCGCGCCGGAAATTTTCTTGATGCGCGACAGCGGTCTGGTCTCGATCGCGCCGAACCTGGCGAAATCCACCACCGGCATCGCCGCCACCTGCAGGCCGTTCCCGCCTGCCGCAGCGCGCGGTTGCGCCAGCGCGGCCTTGACGAAGTTCTGCACGTCGTCCCTGGTCACGCGGCCCTTTTCGCCGCTGCCCTTGACCTGCGCCACCGGCACACCGAGTTCGCGCGCAAAGCGGCGTATCGCCGGGCTGGCGTGGGCTTTGCCGTTTGCCGCCGCAGCCTGCATTGTTTGCGCCGGCAGCGGGGCTGCCGCAGGTTTCTCTGCCGGCTTGGCCGCAACAGGAGCAGCCATGACCTGCGCAGCCGCCGGAGCGGCTTGTGGTTTGGAGTGCGGCGACGCGTCGCCGCTTGCACCGGGCGCAGATAGCGCTGACGCGTCAGCGGACTCCAAAGTCAGGATCAGCGAACCCTGAGAAACCTTGTCTCCGACCTTGACCTTCAATTCCCTGATCACGCCGGCGTAAGGCGACGGCACATCCATCGCCGCCTTGTCGGTTTCCAGCGTCACCAGATTGTCTTCGGCTTTGATCGTGTCCCCTGCCTTGACCAGCAATTCGATGATGCTCACATCCTTGTAGTCGCCGATGTCCGGCACCAATACTTGCTTTATTTCTGCCACGGTGTGTCTCCTCCCAACCTTAAACCGTAGTTGGGTTCGGTTTGTCTGGATTGATGTTATACAACTTGATCGCCTTGCTGACCTCGCCGGCCTTGATCTTGCCCTCTTCGGCCAGCGCCTTCAATGCGGCAACCGCGATGTAATAGCGATCAACCTCGAAAAAACGGCGCAGTTTCTTGCGCGTATCGGAACGGCCAAAGCCGTCGGTGCCCAGCACTTTGTAATGCCCCTTGCAATTTTGAGGCAGGAAGCCGCGAATCTGGTCGGCGAACGAGCGCATGTAATCGGTCGCGGCGATCACCGGGCCGCTGCGTCCGGACAGGCACTGCTCGACATAACTGACACGGGGCTGGGCTTCCGGATGCAGCATGTTCCAGCGCTCGCAATCCATCCCGTCGCGGCGCAACTCGGTGAAGCTGGTCACACTCCAGATGTCCGCTGCAACGCCGAAATCCTTTTCCAGCAATTCCGCCGCCGCGATGACCTCGCGCAATATCGTGCCGCTGCCGAGCAATTGGACGGCCGGCTTCCCCCCTTGCCCCTTGCCCCTTGTCTCTTGCCCCTTGAAGAGGTACATGCCCTTGATGATGCCGGCCTCGGCACCCTTGGGCATAGCCGGGTGAGCATAGTTTTCATTCATCACCGTGAGGTAATAGAACACGTCCTGCTGGTCGACATACATGCGGCGCATGCCGTCGTGAATGATCACGGCGAGCTCGTACGCGAAGGTCGGGTCATAGGACACGCAATTCGGTATCGTCGCCGACAGCAGATGGCTGTGGCCGTCCTCGTGCTGCAAGCCTTCGCCGTTCAGTGTGGTGCGGCCTGCCGTGCCGCCCAGCAAAAAACCGCGCGCGCGCATATCGCCCGCCGCCCAGGCCAGGTCGCCGACGCGCTGAAAGCCGAACATCGAATAGTAAATATAGAACGGCAGCATCGCCACACCGTGGTTGGCGTAGGCGGTGGCGGCGGCCAGCCACGAAGACATCGCGCCGGCTTCGTTGATGCCTTCCTGCAATATCTGCCCGCTCTGGTCTTCCTTGTAGAACATCAACTGCTCGGAATCCTGCGGGGTATACAGCTGCCCGACCTGCGAGAAAATACCGAGCTGACGGAACATGCCTTCCATGCCGAAGGTGCGCGATTCATCCGGCACGATAGGCACGACCTGCTTGCCGATATTCTTGTCCTTGACTAGTATGCCCAGTATGCGCACGAACGCCATCGTGGTGGAAATCTCGCGACCATCCGTGCCTTTCAGCAACGCATCGAAGGCCTCCAGTCCGGGTATCAGCAGTGGCTCGGTGACCGGCTTGCGCTGCGGAACCACGCCCATGACCTTGCTGCGCTCCTTGAGATATTTCATCTCCAGGCTATCCTCGGGCGGACGGTAGAAATTCAGCTTGGCAACCTGTTCATCGCTCAGCGGGATGTTGAAGCGGTCGCGGAATTGCAACAAAACGTCACCGGCCATTTTCTTTTGCTGGTGGGTGATATTCTGGCCTTCACCCGATTCGCCCATGCCGTAGCCCTTCACCGTCTTGGCGAGGATCACGGTCGGCTGGCCGGTATGCTGGCTGGCAGCCGCATAAGCGGCGAACACCTTGCGCGAATCGTGGCCGCCGCGATTCAGGCGCCAGATTTCGTCATCGGACATGTCGGCAACCATCTCGAGCAATTCCGGATATTTGCCGAAGAAATGCTTGCGCACATAGGCGCCGTCCCTGGATTTGTAGGTCTGGTATTCGCCGTCCACCACTTCCTGCATGCGCTTCTGCAACAGGCC
Organism: Pseudomonadota bacterium; assembly: GCA_021851345.1. Classification (GTDB taxonomy): domain Bacteria; phylum Pseudomonadota; class Gammaproteobacteria; order Burkholderiales; family Gallionellaceae; genus Gallionella. Next base: position 698 of record JAJZEQ010000319.1, on the reverse strand, counting down.
GTTCTTGTCTTTGGCCAACAACCTGTCCCACTGGTCGCCCCAGACTATCTTGATGACATTCCAGCCCGCGCCGCGAAACACGCCTTCCAGCTCCTGAATGATCTTGCCGTTGCCGCGCACCGGGCCGTCCAGGCGTTGCAGATTGCAGTTGACGACGAAGATAAGGTTGTCGAGCTTCTCGCGCCCCGCCATCGAGACCGCGCCCAGCGATTCCGGCTCGTCGGTCTCGCCGTCGCCCAGATACGCCCATACCTTGCGCCCGGCGGTCTGCACCATGCCGCGATGTTCCAGATAACGCATGAAGCGCGCCTGATAGATCGCCATCAGCGGGCCCAGGCCCATCGACACGGTGGGGAACTGCCAGAAGTCCGGCATCAGCCACGGATGGGGATAAGACGACAGGCCGCCGCCTTCCGACTCCTGGCGGAACTTGTACATCTGCTCCTCGCTGATGCGCCCCTCCAGGAAGGCGCGCGCATACACGCCCGGCGACGAGTGCCCCTGGAAATACACCAGGTCGCCGCCGTGGGTGTCGGTCTGGCCGTGGAAAAAATGATTGAAGGCCACATCGTACAACGTGGCTGCTGAGGCAAAGCTGGCGATATGCCCGCCCAGCTCGGAAGAATCGTGATTTGCATTCAGCACCAGCGCCATCGCATTCCAGCGCATCAAGCCGCGGACGCGGTGCTCCAGATCCT
>JAJZEQ010000183.1 GCA_021851345.1 Pseudomonadota bacterium | reverse complement strand
CCCTGACCTCAAAAGAAAGCTCATGCGCTATATCCGTCAGTACAACAAACAACCCAAGACCGTGAAGTGGAAATATTTCGATCCCTCACGCCGTATCACTCCCGAATCAATTGTTACAGTCCACTAGGCCGATAAGTTCGGAACCATTGCCCCAGGTTAGGCAACAGCCAGACAATCGCGAAGCCCCATCCCAAAAAGAATTTGGCTTTCTCCGGATGAAAATTGGCATCTTTAAAAATTATCCAGTCGTACCGGGCAAGAAATTGTCCGAATTGGGCTTCCAATGAGGGCGGCAACGACATCCCATTCATCCCGGCCATGCCATGCAGCATGCTCATCGCAGAGGTAAAACTATCCGCCCTGAAAAATACCCAGCCAACCACCACGGCAAGGAAGGTCAGCGCGCCGGCCCCTAATTTAGCGATTCTGCCGCTTTCGCCCCAACCCATGATCTCTTTGAATCTGCGCCAGGAATGGTTCAACATCAGGTAGAAACCGTGCAATCCGCCCCACATTACAAAAGTCCAGCCAGCGCCATGCCACAGTCCGCCCAGCAACATGGTGGCCGTCAGATTTATGTAACGACGGAACTTTCCTTTGCGGTTTCCGCCCAGCGGGATATACAGGTAGTCGCGCAAAAAACGCGACAGGGTCATGTGCCAACGATGCCAAAAGTCGATGATGCTGGTGGCTTTGTAAGGCGAGTCGAAATTTCTGGGCAAACGCACGTTGAACATAAGCGACATTCCAATCGCCATGTCGGAATAGGCGGAGAAGTCGAAATACAACTGGAGCGTATAGGCCAATGCTCCAATCCACGCCTCCAACAGCATCGGTTGCCCACCGGTTGCGACTGCGCTGAAAATCGGCGTGGCAATATCCGCCAGTGAATCGGCAATCAACACTTTTTTTGCCAGCCCCAGAACGAAGATGGTCAAACCCACTGCGGCGTTTTCCCAGCTGAGGCGGCAGACGTTGCGCTTGGCGAATTGCGGCATCATTTCCTTGTGATGCAATATCGGGCCGGCAATCAGGTGCGGGAAGTATGAAACAAACAGAATGTAATGCACGAAATTGAATTCCTTCACTTTGCCCTGATAGGTATCCACCAGGAAGGCAATTTGGGTGAAGGTAAAAAATGAGATGCCGAGCGGAAGGATGGCTTGCCCCATGGGCAGAGAAACGCCCGTCAAGTGGTTCAGATTTTCAGCAAAGAAGTTGGCGTATTTGAAATAGCCCAACAGAATCATGTTGGACGTAATTGCCGCTATCAGCAGCAATTTTGACTGGCTGGCTGGCTGGCGTGCGACCCTGTGGCCAATTGAATAACCGGCAGCGTAGTTGAACACGATAGAGCCAAGCAGCAATTCCACAAATCGGACATCCCACCAGCCGTAAAAAAACAGTGAGGCAGCGGCAAGCCATAAAGAAGCCAGCGCATGGCTGTATTTCCCAATACGAAAAAACCCGAAAAACACAATCGGAAAAAAAACGAAAATAAAAACGTAGGAGTTGAATAGCATAATTAATTATTTGAAATACAAGCGCACGGCATTATTGCAGCTCACAATTTTTAGAACAAGCGTGTGGTCAGAGAACTATTGAGGTTTTCATATTTGATGACAGTGACACATCTTGCGGAATGATGGTTTAAAAAAATGCATCCTGGTCTTGCTGGATTGCTTCACTTCGTTCGCAATGACGGCAAGGGTGTCGTGGATTATGGAAGTATCAATAATATGCGCGCGGTAAGGGGAAATTAAAAAACTGGCACGTCATCCCCGCGAATTCGGGGAATCCAGAGTGCCTTGTCATTGCAACAAGGCTTCAGCTGGGAGCGATGGCACAAACACTTGTCATTGCGAGAAGGCATAGCCGACGTGGCAATCCAGATGGTTTAAAAAATGCATCTTGGTCTTGCTGGATTGCTTCACTTCGTTCGCAATGACGACAAGGGTGTCGTGAATTATGGAAGTATCAATAAAGAGCCGATAGCTGTGCCAAGTAAAACATCGTCAGTTAGTGATACATACTCTGGTAAATTGAATTACCCAAAATCAAGTACCCTGTCGTTGATACGTGAGTGTTGTTTGCGGGATAGAAGTCTATGGTCTTTTTCCGGATCTCCTCACGGAAAGTTTTCAATAGATTGGGGGCGTGAAATCGTTGCTCCGCCTTATCCCAGAATTTCTTTACCGGATGGAGATAGGCGGTCGACTTGTCGGGAATGACCGTCCACACCACGGTGTAATTCTTCAACCGCGTGTTTATTACTGCCATGCCGTCAAGAATATTTTCCCCCATATCCTCGACACGATCTTTTGTATAAAACAGCGCATCCCTGCACCGGGGATGGCTGAAAAGCTCGCAGCCATTTTCAACGCGCACCACTCTTGCTTCGCCGGGGTCATCCCAGCCCTTAAAACCCGGAAGACTGCTCAACCGGTCATATTTTCTCGCATTCAGTTCGGTTTCGACGCCCACGGACAATCTGCCCGAGTAGTCGGCCATATTTCGGACTGGCAGCGTAGGGGGGGGGCTGGCCGCGAGCTGCTGCTGTGCATGATATTCCATGCGCTTGCACTCTAATGAGCGGGAAACACGGTCTTCAAAGTACGCCTCTACGCTTTCTATTACTATGTATTTTCCCTTGAAGCCTGTGCTGCGCAACCAATCCGAAAAATTTTCGCAAATGTTAAACACGCTTTCCCAGGTTTCGGTCCTGACGCGCACCCTTTTTTGCGCGAACACGGTTTGCCAGAGTTGCGCGTATGAAAAACTGTCTCCTATCACCAGCACGTCCGCATCCTGCCATTCCGCAGATTTCATCAGGCGCGGGTCTATTGCCGGTTGCTCCCTGGTCCAGCCGAAATAAGATTCCGGCAGCTTCGCCATGCGGGTCAAATTGCCTTCAAAGCTCGCGAGCGGCAGGAAGTAGAAACCAACCGATGCATAGGCCGCCATCACCGCTGCCACGAGTATCGTATAAAGCCTGGCTTGGTTCATCGTCAGAACTGAAAGTAGAGGAAAGGGCTGTAACTGCCGAATCGGTCTATCGCGAGATACAGGAAATATATCGTGGCAATCGCCTGCGCGAACATCAACACGAAATTACCCTTTATAAACTTCACACGCGTCGAGTTGGGCAACAACCACACCCAGGCCAGTGCCGACACCAGCAGGATGGCCAGCTCGCGACCCCTGAGATCGGTAATCATTAACAACTGCCCGTGCATCACATCTGCAAATGAGATCGGCCGTGCCTCTATGCCAACCATGGCCTTCATCATTATCAGGGCATGGGTCATGTCGAATGAACGGAACATCACCCACGCAACCACCACCGCAACAAATGTGATCGCTCCCCCTGCCAGGCGGCTCATCCACGATGGAAGCCATTTCAACAGAGTTTCCGGAAGCAGTTCGCGCCACAAGTGATTTACCGTCAAATATATTCCGTGCAACCCGCCCCAGCAGACATAAGTCCATCCGGCACCGTGCCACAAGCCGCCCAGCAGCATCGTCGCCATCAGGTTGGCATAGCGCCGCGGCTCGCCCTTGCGATTACCCCCCAGCGGAATATACAGATAATCGCGCAGGAACCGGGACAGCGTCATGTGCCAGGTACGCCAGAATTCGATGATGCTGGCCGCCTTGTAGGGCGAATCGAAATTTATCGGTAGGCGGATATTGAACATCAGTGCAATTCCCAGCGCCATATCCGTGTAGCCCGAGAAATCGAAATAAATCTGCATGGTATAGGCCAGGGCACCGCACCATGCTTCGTAGACCGTCGGTACCTCTCCACGCTGAACACCGCCAAAGATTGCATTGGCAAAGGGAGCGAACGAATCCGCCCAAAGAGTTTTCTTGCACAGTCCCACTGTGAACAAAAGCATTCCGCTGGCTATGTTTTCCCAATGGACCCTGTAGTTTGTCCGCAACGCGAATTGCGGCATCATCTCTCCATGATGCAATATCGGTCCCGCTATCAGGTGGGGGAAATACGTAACAAACAGGGTGTAATGGATAAAGCTGTATTCCTTCACCTTGCCCTGCCATGTGTCCACTAAAAACGCGATCTGCGTGAAGGTAAAAAAGGAAATTCCAAGCGGTAAAATGATTTCGCCCAGCGAAAGATGCAGTCCTGACGCGGCATCAATGTTGTGCAGAAAAAAATTGGCGTATTTATAATAGGCGAGCAGCAGCAAATTGGCTGATATCGCTGCCACCAAAAGTTGTTTCCCTTTCCTGGCAGCAGTTTTGCCATGCGCCCTGGCAATCCACATTCCGAAAGTGTAGTTGCATATAATCGAGGCCAGCAGCAAACCGACATAGGCAGGATTCCAGTACCCGTAAAAAAATAACGAAGCGGCCGCCAACCAGGCTGCCGCGTATGCATCACTGAACCGGGCTAACCAGGAGAAACCCAGCAGCACCACCGGCAAAAACAGGAAAATGAAACCGTAGGAGTTAAATAGCATTCGAAATTAAAGCGGAATCGGGCGGCACTTGGTAACAATCGTTATGATAAATGCAATAAGGAATCTAATGTAAAATTAAACCCAGATAATCCGATAGGCTCGTTCTTGCCGCGAATTCGGGGAATCCAGAATGCCTCGTCATTGCAACAAGGCTTCAGCTGCGAGCGATGGCACAAACACCTGTCATTGCGATAACCTGCGACTTGCCAGCTTGCTGGCTTAGTCGATTGGCTATAACCAACCACTTGGCAACCGTCTTCTGGTTGCTTAGTGGGATGGCTAGTCGTTCCACCAGTAGTTTCATCAGAAGGCGTAGCCGACGTGGCAATCCAGATGTTTTAAACAAAATGCATCTTGGTCTTGCTGGATTGCTTCACTTCGTTCGCAATGACGGCAAGGGTGTCGTGAATTATTGAAGTATCAATAATGACTTATCTGGATTAAACAATTTTTCTAGTCAGCCAACCGGCTATTTAATAACCACCGCATTGTCACCAGGAACAATACCTATGAGCAACACATACGCTAATTCATACTTTAAGCAAACTTCGATATACAAGGCACTGCGCTATTTGACTGACCCAATGAGGATTGGCTATAAAATCAAGCGGCGCCAGTTGAAGTATGCCCACAATTCCTTCGACAAGTCTTTCGATTGGGATTGGAAAAAAATCAACTTCAATCGCATAGCGCTGGTTAATCTTCTGGTCTCCAAAAAACCGGATTGTGCCTACCTTGAAATCGGGTGCGCATCAAATGGTTTATATGACTCGGTTCCTGCCCTGAACAAGATTGGTGTCGACCCGCAAAATGGCGGGAATGTAAGAAAAACATCCGATGATTTTTTTCTTGCGAATGAATCCTGTTTTGATGTTATCTTCATTGACGGCCTGCATACCTACGACCAGGTTCGAAGGGATATTGTCAACTCAATCAAATTTCTCAAGCCCGGCGGCTGGATTGCTTTTCACGATATGCTGCCGAGAAATTGGATGGAACATAATGTGCCCTACCTGGGTACAGGCCCCTGGACCGGGGATGTATGGAAGGTTGCGTTCGAACTATCCCAAACTGACGGTATTGATTTTAAAATATTGAAAATTGATTGTGGTGTCGGCGTGCTAAGGCTTACCAAGGATAAACCGGCCTTGACTGATTTAACCGCCGAGTTATCGGACAAACCATTCTCTTATTTTTATGAAAACATTTCCCGGCTGCCCGTTATCGAATGGAATGACGCCCAGGATTGGCTGCATGAAACAGCCGCTGTTAAATAAACCGCTCTGCGAACATTTGGCTTTGCTCGGCAATTGCCTAACCCCGCTGACAAAATGAAACCCGGCTTGCCCCCTGTTTTGTTAACTTCCTGCGTGATTGTTGCCGACCATTCTGTCTCCTTGAAGGATGAAAATTCCCGTATCAGACTGACCGTTGAATCAATAGAAAAATGGCTGGCCATCTCGCCGGATTTGCGATTGGTTATATGCGACGGGTCAAATTTTGATTTTTCCGGGATCGTCCTTGAAAAATTCCCCCATGCAAATATCGAATGCCTGTACTTCCAAAACAGTGCGAAAATGGTAGCCCTGCATGGCAAAGGATATGGCGAAGGCGAGATCGTCAATTACGCTATCGCAAACTCGGCTTATCTCGGTGAATCTAGCTACTTTGCAAAATGTACCGCCAAGCTGTGGGTCGAAAATTTTCTTGATTGCGTCGCGGGCTGGAATGGGACATGTTTGTGCAAGGGCTATTTTTCCGATGTTTTTTCATTCAAGCGGACCCAGTTTGAATACATAGATACCCGGTTTTATCTGGTCAGCAAAACGTTCTATTCGAAATACTTGGCCTCAGCCTATTTGAATGTCGGCGGCGAGCGCGGGCTGAGTCTCGAGTATTGCTTTCGCGATGTGATCATGGAAAACAAATTAGGCAAGATATTATTCAATGTGCCGCCTGAAATCTACGGAGTAGGGGGCGGAACCGGCACTTATTATAAGAATAATCTGAAGCGCAAAATCAAGGAGGCGATAAGGCTGCGAATAGCAAGAAGGAACAAGTCTTTCAGGTTCTTGTTTGATTAATATTTGGGGCTTTAAAAGGACACTCAATTATTTCACTGGCGGCAGCTTATTGAGATTTCCATAATTCACTACATACATGCCGTCATTGCGAACGAAGTGAAGCAATCCAGCAAGACTAAAGATGCATTTTGTTTAAACCACCTGGATTGCCTCGTCGGTTTCACCTCCTGATGAAACTACTGGTGGAACGACTAGCCATCCCACTAAGCAGCCAGAAGACGGTTGCCAAGTGGTTGGTTATAGCCAATCGACTAAGCCAGCAAGCTGGCAAGTCGCTGGTTATCGCAATGACGAGGTGTTCTGAATTCCCGCTTGTCCGAAGGACAGTTTATCCTGAGACCATCGAAGGACGGGAATGAC
>JAJZEQ010000308.1 GCA_021851345.1 Pseudomonadota bacterium | reverse complement strand
GAACAGGTCTGCGCACGCTGCGCGACCAGAACAGGAAATTCGACCTGATCATCCTCGACCCGCCCAAGTTCGCACCGACCGCCGCGTTCGCCGAAAAGGCCGCGCGCGGCTACAAGGACATCAACCTGCTGGCCTTCAAGCTGCTCAGGCCGGGCGGTTTGCTGTGCACCTATTCCTGCTCCGGCGGCATCAGCGAAGACCTGTTCCAGAAGATCATCGCCGGCGCCGCGCTGGATGCCGGAGTGGATGCGCAAATCATTCATTACCTGCATGCCAGCGCGGACCATCCGGTGTTGCTGAGTTTTCCGGAGGGAGCTTATCTGAAGGGCCTGGTGTTGCGGGTGGCATCGTAGGGGTGTATCGCATACGCCCGTTGCACTTGTTCCGGTTGTTCTGAAATTGCCGGGGCAGTAGCCGTGGTTTGGGTTGGCGGTTTTTTCGCATTAGCCAATGACTGGGCTATCGTTCTTGTATCAAACAGCGTCCAATACCTTCCAGTAATCAGCGTCCAATCTTTTTCATTTTTTCACTTTTTCGGGTTTCTGTGACTATTCTTACTATGCTTGAAGCGATAAAAATCGTTAGGCTTGTCTCGGTGCTCGAGTATATGAATCTAATCGCGCATGATATTATTAATAATATTAAAGTCGGGGAGGTAACAGACACCTTTGTTGCCAATAACATCCGAATGTAATCAGTGTATAGCAAGGCGGTTCGGGTCTCTCCTTTGCACAAGGGGTTGGTTTCAGGCAGCTTCGGTCCTGCTGCGGCGCTAAATTCCAAAAGAAAGTCATGAATAATAAGAACAGCACTCATCCTACGCATGCTGCGCTATCGATTGCACCATCACTTGACCCGACGCTGATCAAGGAGAATATGGCGCGACGTTCCCAGTTACTGGATCGTCGCACGCTCTGGATAAGCGTTCTTGGCATAGCCTTGGGTATCGTGTCCGCTTTCATCGCTTACGCGCTTACTGCGCTGATTGGTTTAATTACCAATGTGGCGTTTTATGGCCATATCAGTTACGCCCTGGTCAGCCCCGCCAATAATCGTCTGGGATTATGGGTTATTGCTGTTCCGGTTATCGGTGGTTTGATTGTCGGGGCCATGGCAAGATGGGGATCAAAGGCAATCCGCGGTCATGGCATTCCGGAAGCGATGGAGCAGATTCTGCGCAACGAGAGCCGCATTCCGCCGCGTATTACCTGGCTCAAGCCGGTTTCTTCCGCTATCGTTATCGGGACGGGCGGCCCGTTCGGCGCGGAGGGTCCGATTATTGCGACGGGCGGTGCATTGGGTTCATTACTGGGCCAGTTCATTCGTGTGACCGCCGACGAGCGCAAAATCCTGCTCGCGGCCGGCGCTGCGGCCGGCATGGCAGCCATATTCGCAGCCCCGATTTCGGCCGTGCTGCTTGCCATTGAGCTACTCCTGTTTGAGCGCCGTGCCCGTTCTCTGATACCGGTGGCCCTGGCTGTCGTGACTGCCACGAGTATTCGCTATGGATTGGTAGGCAAAGAGGCTTTTTTTGCGATGTCGCCTATTGCCATTCCCGGAATCGCCGCTTTGGCTACATACACCTTGCTGGGTGCGTTGCTGGGCGTGGCCGGTGTCGCCATTACGAAATTGACTTACGGCATAGAAGATTTATTTGAGAAACTGCCCATCCACTGGATGTGGTGGCCGGCGCTGGGCGGGCTTGTTGTCGGGGTTGTCGGTTATATCGAACCGCAAACGCTGGGTGTTGGCTATGACAATATCGCTGCCGTCCTCAATGGACATCTTGCCCTGGGCGCGCTGATTGCCCTGTGTCTGCTGAAATTGCTATCCTGGTCTGTTGCTCTCGGCAGCGGCACATCCGGGGGCACACTCGCGCCGCTCTTCACCATTGGTGGTGCACTGGGTGGCGTCATGGGCTTGATGCTTTCTGGCTGGTTTCCATGGCTAGACCTGGATCCGCGCATCGCTGCGCTGGTCGGAATGGCGGCGTTGTTTGCCGGGGCTTCCCGTGCCTTTCTGGCATCGGTAGTGTTTGCGTTTGAAACAACCCTGCAACCTCATGGATTGCTTCCGTTACTTGGCGGATGCACGGCTGCCTATCTGGTTTCCGGCCTGCTGATGCGGAACACGATCATGTCCGAGAAGATCATCAGGCGCGGCGTGAGAGTGCCATCGGATTACAGCGTCGATTATCTGGATCGGGTGACGGTGGGCGAGCTGTGTAGTCGCCATGTCGTTACCCTGATGGATACACAGCTTGTCACGGATGTCAGAAGATGGCTGGACGAAGGCAGTGTTGAAGCAATGCACCAAGGGTTTCCCGTATGCAAAACGGGCCAGGGCGTCATAGGCATGGTGACGCGCAAGGATTTGTTAAGCAGCCACATTCCACCGGATTCATGCATTGGAGACCTGGTGCGCCGGGCCCCGTTAACTGTGCAGGAAAGCCATTCTGCACGTGAAGCGGCTGACCACATGGTCGAAGCAGATGTTGGTCGCTTGATCGTTGTCGCCGATGACAATTCCCGGGACGTGGTCGGTATTGTCACACGCGGCGATCTTCTGGCCGCTCATACGCAGCGACTGAAAGAAGCGCGCCAAGTTGCCCGGCATCTATCGACCTCTTTCAATTCCAGGACAGATATTGCTGGCTAACGCCTGTCTTTAGCGAGCGGCGTTTTGATGATGCGCTCATCCAGTCTTGCAGTTTCAGTCTAGCTGGCGGTGGCAAATACCTTCTCAAGTTGATCGTCGAGATCACCTGCGCATGGCGGCGCACAGGGGATGGAAAAGCAAAAACCTAAAACCTAAAATTGAAAAATCGAGTGGACAACAAATTGCCCATCCTTTGCAGACGTTACCGAGTTGCCGTTAACGAGGCCGCTATTCGCGTTTCCCGAAAGCGAACTGCCAACGATGGGGGTTTATTTTGTATACTGAATCAGTTGCCATTTGTTATCTTCTTGGCACGTTAGTGTGGTTGCGAACTGCCGGTTCAGGATAACCCATCCCAAACTGTCATTAATTCTTTTGCAATAAAATCTCGCATCATCATTCGTGACCGCGGTGCGGATACTCGAAACATCATTTTATAACTGAACTCGACTCAGCCTTAACGCATTCGTAATCACCGATACCGAACTAAAACACATCGCCGCTGCCGCGATGCCCGCCGTGCCTGCATACCTACTTCTGCGCGGGTGGCGCAGGTATATCCTTGAGCATCTGGTCCATCTGTTTGCTCCTCGATTAACAGGGACATGCCCTGAAGTTATTGCGGGATTTAAAAAAGACCGCCGAATGATTTGGCATTGTGCTCGTTCTGGCGTTTCCTGTTTCTCGACCGTTCAGGGATTGTACTCGTCCTCAGGACATTCTCTGTGCATTGGCACCCATTCCCGCCCTTGAACTGTTTGGCAGTCTCGCGGCGATGGTATCTCTATGTTGCCTAACTATGTGTGCTGGCGAACAGTTTAATCACACTTAAAAGTTTATCTTGATATGGCATGGCGCTTGGGCAGTGTGAATTTAAATTAATCAGCATTATTTAAGAAATGAATTAACTTCACGTTAAATGACAAAGCATGTAGTCATGCACCGTTACAATCCTGAGCGCCACATGATGCATTTGGGAGGAATGTGACAGAACATTTCCCCCGGCTTTAACTGCACCTGCCCCGTGTTTACGGGAATTCTATTCAAGCCTCACAACAATTTTGGGAGTTCACCATGAAGCCATCGACCGCCACCTTGTTTCGTTCCTGGACCTTGCTGCCACTTGCGGCTGCACTGGCCTTGAGTTTCAGCGCCTGCAGCAGCGGCAGCGGTGGAGGGGGCGGCGGCGTAGCGTCCACGCTGTCTGGCGCAGTCATTGATGGCCCCATCGTGGGTGCAACCATCGTCATCACCACGGGTGCACCACTGAATCAGCCCGGGGCCACGCAGGTTGGAACGGCCACCAGCGGCACCGGCGGGGCTTATACGGTCTCTGTGACCTTGCCCAGCTCTGCAGTCCCCGTATTCGCCAACGCTACGGCCACAACGCCATCAGGCACCTCGGTTGTGCTGGCGTCCTATCTGGGTTCAGCCAACACGGTGTCGGCTTCCGGCACTTTAACGGCGACAAATATTCCCAATCTGGTCGTCAGCCAAGTGACTACGGCAGCCTTGGCGATCTATCAAAGGCTCAGCGGTGGCTCCTACGCGAACCTGACCACTGCGGTTTATGCGGCTCTCCTGTCACAGCATCATGACGACATCCTTCCGATCGCAGCCGCGATCCAGGCCGTCACCGATGATTTGTGTACCAAGCCGGCGAACTTCCGTGACACCAAATCCATGGCGGAAGACATCGCCAACATCTCGACATTGGCAGGTGGAACCACGACATCAACCGTGACCACTTCAACTTCAAAGACGTTTGCGACTAGATGCGATGCAGAACTACAGAACCTCACCCTGTCGATCGCCTCCAACGAAACTTGGGCGCCTGAGCTGGACCTGGGCGACATCAACCAGCAGGGCATCACAGTGCTGGCAGCAGGCAACTACACTTTGCAGGGCTTGATCACGCAAACCGGCCTGTTTGCCGACGCCCCTGCGTCGGCGCCGAGCGCCACAGTTCCACCCAGTCCGTTCAATGACACCACGGTCACTGTCTCTGCTTCAGGGCAGATCACTTCGACGGACAACAACGTGACGGGATCGGTCGTCGGCAACTCTGTGCTGCTTAATGTGACCGACGCCATCAAGAACAGCTACACCTTCGCCGGCAAATTGGGCGTACTTCCGGCCACGTTCCTTAGTACGGGTGCCGGGTCTGGTTATGCGGTGCGGGCGGGGGGCCAAGCCAATGGCACGACACCGACGCTCAGCCGTCTGGATGCCGTGTTAGTGCCTGCATCGGCACTGCCTGTGTGGACTGGCGTGGCGAGTAACTCCGGGCAGAGCGAGGATGGATTGGCTTGCCAGACCGGCTTTGGAGTGCGTCTGATGGGCAATGGCAGCACGGTAGGTGGCATTGTGCTCGGGGCTTGTGTTGTTCCGCAACCAACTGGCCTGGCGCTGTCCCAGTCTACTTCGATGGGCGCAGAGGATGAGTACAACATGAACAACGCGCCCTTGAGCTTCGGTCCATTCACGCTGACTCAAGGCACAGGCGCGAACCCTATGCCATTTGTGATCAGTGGAACGGCGACACTGCCAGGTTTGAATATGGCCAGCGTTTCTGGCACGGCGTATTACGTGATGGGAGCCAACGAGATCGTGTTCGGCAGCAGCTCGCCATCAAGCAATAACCTGTTCACGATGAACGAAAATCCCCTGGACAAACTCCAGGAAACCCAATCGAACCAAGACCATTGAGCCATGGGCGCGAAAATGTCCAGATACTTTTGCAGGCGGGATTTCTAAAAGTGTCCAGCAAACAGATGTTTGTTGGACACTATACAGACCGCTATGCACACCGACAGAAAATCCTTACGGCCTGCTGAAGTTCCGAAATTGGCAATAGCCGCCCATCGAACCTTGATATGAATCTACCCGAAAGCCGCACTTAGTAGTTTGCATTCTGCCGCGGTATTTCAATAGGCGGTGGACAGCCTGTTGCCGCCTGAATTTACGGTTTTCGATTCCTAGTCCACAGCCAGTTCGGGCCGGTTCCGGAAATGTTCCAATGCCTCCGGGTTCAGCATCGCATCGAGATTCTTTACCGGTTCGCCGTGGACGACGTTGCGCACCGCCAGCTCCACCAGCTTGCCGCTCTTGGTGCGCGGTATGTCGGGCACCGCGAGGATCTTTGCCGGCACATGCCGCGGTGTGGTGTTGTTGCGTATCGTGGACTTGATTCTATTCGCCAGTTCCTCGCTCAACGTCACAGCGTCGCGCAGCTTCACGAACAGCACGATGCGCACGTCGCCGATACTGCCGGGCGGCCAGGCCTGCGCGATCACCAGGGATTCGAGCACCTCGGGCAGCCGCTCAACCTGGCGGTAGATTTCGGCGGTACCGATGCGCACGCCGCCGGGGTTGAGCGTGGCATCGGAGCGGCCGTAAATGATTACCCCGCCATGCTTGGTGATCTCGCAGAAGTCGCCGTGGCACCAGATGCCGGGAAAGCGTTCGAAATAGGCGGCGTGGTATTTTGCGCCGTCGGGATCATTCCAAAAACCCAGGGGCATGGCCGGGAAGGGTTGGGTGCAGACCAGTTCGCCCTTTTCGCCGCGCACCGGTTTGCCGTCTTCGTCGAACACATCCACGGCCATGCCCAGTCCCCGGCACTGTATCTCGCCGCGCCACACCGGCAGCAGCGGGCTGCCTAGCACGAAGCAGGAGACGATGTCGGTGCCGCCCGAGATCGACGACAACTGCACCTGCGGCTTGATAGCCTGGTACACGAAATCGAAGCCTTCCGCCGACAGCGGGCTGCCGGTCGAAAATATCGCGCGCAGCGGGGCGAGGTCGAAACTTTTCGCGGGCACCAGCCCGGTCTTGGCCAGCGCGTCTATGTACTTGGCGGAAGTGCCCAGCTGGGTCATGCGCTCGGCCTGCGCATAGTCGAACAGGATGCGCCCGCCGGCGGCGAAGGGACTGCCGTCGTAGAGCAGCAGCGTGGCGCCGCAGGCCAGCCCGCTCGCCAGCCAGTTCCACATCATCCAGCCGCAGGTGGTGAAGTAGAACAGCCGGTCTCCCTCGCGCACGTCGCTGTGCAACTGGAGTTCCTTCAGGTGCTGCAGCAGCGTGCCGCCGGCGCCGTGGACGATGCACTTGGGAACGCCGGTGGTGCCGGACGAATACAAAATATAGAGGGGATGAGCGAAGGGCAGGGCGGCAAACTCTATGCTGCTGATTGCGGCGTAGGGCGCGACAAATCCCTTCCAGTTGACCGCCCCGGGTATAGCATCGAGTACCGCATCGAACTGGCCGGCTGCGGACACATAGGACACGACGATGACTCTTTCGAGAGTATGCAGCTGGCGCGCCACCTCGGCCAGCTTGGCCGA
>JAJZEQ010000207.1 GCA_021851345.1 Pseudomonadota bacterium | reverse complement strand
CGATACCGGGGGCAAATGCGGCGATAGCGGCCTTGTCAGCGGCCGGTTTGAGCGAATCCCATTTTTTGTTTTACGGGTTTTTGCCGAACAAATCCGCCGCACGCCGGAGCGAACTGCAAACCTTGATCAGCCAACCTTGCGCGCTGGTGTTTTATGAAGCCCCGCACCGTATTCTGGAATGTGCGGTCGATCTGTGCGCGGTTCTGGGCGGCGAACGGCGGATCGTGCTGGCGCGCGAAATTACCAAGCTGTTTGAAACGATACACGCATGCCCATTGCATGAAGCGGAAGCCTGGCTGCTATCCGACAGCAATCAGCAGCGCGGTGAATTCGTCGTGATGGTTTCCGGTGCGGCAGCGCAGCCCGGCCTGTCTCCGGAAATCCTGGCCACGCTGTCCATGTTGGTCGAAGAGCTGCCGCTCAAGCAGGCCGTGCAACTTGCAGCAAAGATCACCGGCGCCAACCGTAACGAGCTGTATCAACAGGCTTTGCAAATCAAAAGTCAGGCAGAGTCAGGGGATACAGACATGGCATAATTACTCCCATGAATGATCTAATCAAAAAATCAATGCCGGTTATTTTGGTTGCGATGCTGGGCGGCTGTTCAGCGATGCCCAACCATGAGTACCAAGCTGCGACCGATTCCTCATCGCGGCCCGACAGTGTGAAACTGAAACCCACCAACGGGTTGGAGCTCGACGACTGGCAATATTATTTCCCTGACCCGCGTTTGCAAATGCTGATCGAAACTGCCCTGGAAAATAATCGCGACCTGGACAAGGCTACCGCACGAATTGCCAGGGCGCGCGCGCAATATGGCAACCAGGATGCTGGCCGCCTGCCGGAATCGAATGCTGATGTGTCCCGGAACGACTCGCGGCCCGCGACTTCCGCGCCGGACAGCAATGAATCATCTTTACAGCAAAATAATCCTGAAGCGGGTTTGTTGTCATATGAATCGGACTTCTGGGGGCGTGTCGAAAGTCTGGGCACGTCAGCCAGGTCGAATTATCTGGCCACCGAATCGGCACAGAGGGCATTTCGATTGTCGCTGGTCTCCGATGTGGCAAAAACCTATTTGTCATTGCTGGAAATGCGCGAGCTTAACCGGCTTGCCGACGAGCAAGTCAAGGCATGCGCAGAATTGCAGGATTTGATAATGCGCCGGCATGAGGCTGGTATATCCAGCGACAAGGATTTGTTGCAGGCACAAGCAGCGTTTCAGGCCGCAGTCGCCAATTCGGCAAATCTGAAGCAGTCGCAAATCGGTGGGGAGAGTTTCCTCAGCGTGTTGACCGGCCAATCGACGATGTTGACCGGGGACTTGCCGGAAGGGCACAGCCTTGCAGACCAGGGGATAAATTCCGGCCTGTTTGGCGGATTGCCTGCTGATGCGTTGCTGCGGCGTCCAGACGTGCTGGCAGCCGAGCAAAAACTGCAGGCGGTGGGTATCGATATCGGTGCAGCCCGTGCCGTATTTCTTCCGCGCGTCACTTTGACAGGCAACACCGGGAATGCCAGCAGCAGCCTGACCAGCCTGTTCAATCCAGGCAATGGCGCATGGAATTTTCAACCCGCTATCGGGATTCCGCTGTTTGATGCCGGACGCAACCCTGACAACCCGGCCCCCCCCAACCCACGCCAGATGATGGCAATTGCCCAGTATGAAAAAGCCATACAGCAGGCATTCCGCGAAGTGGCGGATCTGCTGCTAGCACGTAAAAAACTTGGCGGGCAGCTTGCAGCACAACAAGCCAACACGGAAAGTCAGAAACAATTATTGGACATGGTTAAGCTGCGCTATAAAGTGGGTGTCGTCAGTCATGTTGAGGTGCTAGAGGCGCAACTTCAGGTGTTGGACGCTGAACAATCCGAGATACAGGCGCGACTCGCCTGGTTGAGCACGGCTACACAACTCTATAAGGCATTGGGGGGGGACGGAAATGACTCGGCAGAAAATGCAACGCAAAAAATTGCGGATTATTGAGGTTTCCATATTTGATGACAGTGACACATCTTTCGGAATGCGGTAAGGGGAAATTAAAAAACTGGCACGTCATTCCCGCGAATTCGGGGAATCCAAAGTGCCTCGTCATTGCAGCAAGGCTTCAGCTGCGAGTGATGGCACAAACACCTGTCATTGCGATAACCAGCGACTTGCCAGCTTGCTGGCTTAGTCGATTGGCTAGTAGTTCCATCAGGAGGCGAAGCCGCGCGGCAATCCAGTAATGCTGTCATTGCGAGAAGGCGTAGCCGACGTGGCAATCCAGATGACTTAAAAAATGCATTTTTGTCTTGCTGGATTGCTTCACTTCGTTCGCAATGACGGCAAGGGTGTCGTGAATTATGAAAGTATCAATAAGTAAGGGCTGAAGAGGCAGATCAAGTCTGCCGGTGAGCAAACAAGCGGGTGTTTGCTTTACAATCGCGAAATCATATTAAAACCCGTGCATCCAGCCGGAATGACATCATGCAACAGTTGACCATTGCCCGTCCCGACGATTGGCACCTGCATTTACGCGATGGGGCGCTGATGCAGTCTGTCGTACAGGATACCGCGCGGCAATTTGCCCGCGCCATCGTGATGCCCAATCTCAGGCCGCCGGTCACCACCATTGAACATGCTCATGCCTACCGAGAACGCATTATCGCTGCGTTGCCCCCGGGCACGAAATTTGAGCCGTTGATGACGCTTTACCTGACAGACCGCACCTCCGCTGCAGAAATCAGGCGCGCCAAACAAAGCGGCATCGTGCATGCGGTCAAGTTTTATCCGGCGGGGGCAACCACGAATTCCGACTCGGGAGTGACCGACGTGCGCAAGACCTATCCGGCGCTGGAGGAAATGCAGCGTTGCGGGATGCCGCTGCTGGTGCACGGGGAGGTGACCGCCCCTGATGTGGATGTGTTCGACCGCGAAGCGGTGTTCATCGAACGGGTATTGATACCCTTGCTGAAAGACTTGCCGCAATTGCGCGTGGTGCTCGAACACATCACTACCCGGGACGCGGTGCAGTTTGTGATGGGTGAGCCGCCTCACATCGCCACAACCATCACCGCGCATCACCTGCTTTACAACCGCAACGCGATGTTCACCGGCGGTTTGCGCCCGCACTATTACTGTCTGCCGGTGCTGAAGCGCGAAATGCACCGTGAGGCATTGGGTAAAGCGGCCACCAGCGGCAACTCGAAATTTTTCCTCGGCACGGACAGTGCTCCACACGGGCAGCATACCAAGGAAGCCGCTTGCGGCTGTGCCGGTTGCTATACTGCGCACGCTGCCATCGAGCTGTATGCCGAAGCGTTCGAGCAGCTGGGCGCGCTGGATAGATTGGAAGGCTTCGCCAGTTTTTTCGGTGCGGATTATTACCGTTTGCCGCGCAACAGCGACAAGATCACGTTGCGCAAGGAAAGCTGGAAAGTTCCTGACAGCATGGCATTTGGCGAACATCGTCTGGTGCCGCTGCGTGCCGGAGAAAACATGGCCTGGAAATTTCAGGGTTGATATGGAAACGGCGGAAAATCACGGAGAAATATTCCGCGCCAAGGTTAACCTGGAGACGGCGCAGATTGCCTGGAAAGAGCTGCAGCGCTATTTCGCCAGCGGGGTCGCGCTGGCCGTTGCTGCCGATCTCGATCTGGTCGAGGTTGCCTGCCAGATGTCGCGCGACAACGCGGTGCAGATCCGCCAGTGGATGGCGTCGGGAAAATTCGGCAAGGTAACTGACGGGCAGGCGGCGGAATGGATAGAGAACGACATGCTGGTTTGGGCCGTTGTTGTAAGCCCGTGGGTGCTGGTGCAGCCGGTGCGGCAGCTTCAGCAAGGGTACTCGGGGGGCTGAATGTTATCCGCACATGGGTGGTTCTACTGGGCACTGTTATCCGCGGTGTTTGCCGCAATGACGGCCATCTTCGCCAAGGTCGGCCTCGAAGGCGTCGATTCGGATTACGCCACGCTGATACGTACCTTCGTGATCCTGCTGGTCCTGGCAGGCTTCGTGTATTCCACCGGAAAGTGGAGTGACCCGTTTGCGCTCAATCCAAAAACCTGGCTGTTCCTGTCGCTTTCCGGACTGGCCACAGGCGCATCTTGGGTCTGTTACTTTCGCGCACTGCAACTGGGCGCAGCTTCCAAAGTCGCGCCTGTGGACAAGTTCAGCCTGGTGCTGGTCGCGATTTTTGCGGTCATCTTTCTGAACGAGCGCCCCAGCTTGCGCGAATGGCTGGGGATCTTGCTGGTGGGAGCGGGCGTCGTGATCCTGAGTTTCAGAAGATAGCAACTTCCTTGGGTAATCGGACGCGCACCGGCAGCCTGTAGTTCATTTCGCTACCGGTGACGTTATAAAAAATCCGGCGAAATGACCAATCTCAGCCCGGTCTGGGATGAGCCGTCGCGTTTGCTGAACCACCAAAGCGCACCTTTCTTGATACTGAATGAGCTTCCATCACAGCCCAGCAGGCTGGCCGCCACTTCGCCCAGAGTCGGCTGATGGCCGACTATCAATACGGTTCCACCTGCATCCGGCCAACGTGCAGCCCTTAGCACTGCTTCAGCAGATGCCCCGGGTGAGATGGTCGGTGCAAGGGTGAAATGATCGGTGAACGCGGCAACGGTCTGTTGCGTCCGCGTCGCCGGACTAACCAGGATGCGGGTATCACGGGGCAAATGTTGATGCAGAAATGCAGCGATTTTCGCTGCTTGCTTGATGCCCTTTTCGGTGAGCGCGCGCGAGTGATCCGGTGTACCTTCCTCCGCCTCCGCATGACGCCAGAGAATCAGCTCCATTTTCCTGCCTGAATATTACATTTCATTTGTTGCGTATATACCGTATACACTGTTGTGCCACTCTAATACGAAGGGGATATTATGACAACCACCAAGATTGCCGCGAAGACAAGCAAAAAGCCGGGAGCCAAAAAAGCCTCCGCTACCTCAAAAGCCGGTGCTTCGCCCAAGCCGGCCAAAAAAGCTGCGGTCAAACCGGCGATTAAATCGGTACCGATAGAAGCCGGGAAGAAGGCGAAGAAAGAACACAAGCTGAAGGTGGTTCGCGACAGCTTTACGATGCCGCAAAACGAATATCAAAAAATCGCCGAAATCAAGGCGGCCTGCCTGAAGGCAAAGGTGCACGTGAAAAAAAGCGAAGTTTTGCGGGCAGGGCTAAAGGTACTGTCGGAGCTGGATCCCGCGAGATTGACGCTGGTTCTGAAAAGCCTGGAAAAAATCAAGACCGGCCGCCCGAACAAACACTAGCAAAACCTTCCCGCGGTGGTGCGGCATATTCCGACCCCGCATGTCCGGGCTGTGCCGTTCTCGTTATTGCGCTGACTGAGTACCTGGCTCAAAAAAATCCGTATTCCAGACGAGCCAGAAGCGTTTGGGCGGGAGCGGCCTGGTTGATGCCGTAAACGACGCCCAGGCTATATTCCAGTTCGCTCCCTGTATCTGTTCTATATTCTCCGTAAAAAACCGGCCCGATTTGGTAGGCGTTGTCATTGGGGCGGGAATAGACCTCGATGCCGGGCGAAAAGGTGGCCTTGTTGTAATGTATGTTGTAGCTGATGCTGTAAGAGGACCTGAACTGATTCAATCCGCTGTACCCGCCACCAACCGGCAGAGTCCAGATAAGATTCAGGCGCTGATCAATGTGTCCGGATAGCTTTTCCAGCAGCGGACCAAATTCGAAACCGTTTCCCACTCCCGGCTGTTTGGCGTATGCATATGCCGCCAAAAATCCGATGTCGGCCCAGTATTCGCCCGGGGCAGTCAATTGAAAGGTGTTTTCCAGTTCATAGCCTGAAGGATGTGTCGAACCACCGGGGTCGCGATTGAATTCGCCGACATACAGTTCCGTTTTCCACCAACTGGTGAAGGCATGGGCAATGGATATGTTTTGCCCGCTCGCCGTATTGAGATTGCTGCGGCCATCCAGGGTGTAGAACCCATACGTTTCAACCTCGCTCTGCCCTTCGACTACGTGGGGCGAATAGATAATGTAGTCGTTTTCCGCACAGGCAGCTTTCGCCGCAAAAAGGAATATAAGAGCCGCAATGGCTGCTGACATCTGGTTCTTTTTCATGAATATCAACCCATTTAATTTAAAGATAATTGTTTTGAAAGCAATCCCTGCCGGTTACTGAAATTGAACCTGTGCCAGTAAATCTTTTCAATCTGGATTTATCTTGGCTTTTACCTGCCTACCCCGGTTGCTGCCATATGCGCGCATCAGGGTCAGCATGGTCAGGAACGTGCCGGCATAGAACACGACCTCGATGCCCGAGGGACGGGCGATGTAGCCCACTAGGATATGCAGCAGTTGCCCGGCCAGGCTGCTCTGGCTGAGAATGTTTGAGGTGTTCCATACCCCGTTTCCCAGGGCTGGAAGCAGGCCGATCTGGTTGAGAAAACCGGCGGCCTGGGCTGCCAAGCCGGAGGCAAGCAACAGGATCAGCCAACTTGTGATGGAAAAGAAGTGCCGTGCAGGGATGCGCAGCAGGCCAAAATACAACAGTATGCCGACCAGCATGCCACCGATCACCCCGCCCAGACCGCCAAGCAGCATATTCACGCTTTGCTCGCCGCTGGTGGCGATCGCCCAGAGGAACAGCACGGCTTCGGATCCCTCGCGCATAACCGCTACCATCGTGATCACCAGCAGTGCGGTCAGCGGGCGCTGGCCAGATTGAACATCCAGACCGACCCCCTTGATCTCTGCGGAAAGTTCCCGGCCGTGTGAACTCATCCATACGTTATGCCAGGTCAGCATCGCAACCGCACTCAATAGGATCACCGCGTTGAGAATGGCCTGGCCGTTGCCGGAAAATTCCGACGATGCGACATTGGCCAGGATTGCCACGATGGACGCACCCAGCAAACCGAGGCCTATACCAGCAGCAACCCATCTTCCGCGACCGGCGATTTCGCGGCTTGTGCCGAGGACGATGGCAATGATGAGGGAAGCTTCCAGAATTTCCCGAAACATGATGACGGCTGTAGCGAGCATGCTAATTCACCTTTTTGATCGCAGGCGCGACCACTATCGTGCCCTGCATCTCGTGGTTGAAATCATTGAAAAACTGGTAATGCCCCGGATCAAGC
>JAJZEQ010000006.1 GCA_021851345.1 Pseudomonadota bacterium | reverse complement strand
CCAGCCAAAAACCCGCTCCCGCTTTCTCTTTCATCTGGCATCCTCCAAAAAATCAAAGAATGCCAAAGACTTTCAGAAAATTACAGGTGATTCCGCCGAGCGCTTACAGTGCAACGGCGCCGACAGTGCCCACAACAGAAACTGAAGCTGATCTTCTCCTCTATCCAGGTCGAGGGTGCATCGCGAGGTTTGCGTTGGTAGTGAGACTGATGAAGGGGACCTCCACAATGGGAACATCCTCGGAAACGAACCTCGGCAGCATGCTCCCGATCAATATGCAACAGAAATTTGAAAAAGTTTTGGTTTTGAAGGAGGATTCGGCACATAATTCAGAGTGGAATCCAAAGACTCGCCCTTGGAGAACTTGCAAGTCAAGTTCTTTGAGGGGGCCCACCCCACGTACCCTCATCTATTTTGCAAAAAATAACCCCCGCAACCATCAAATAACTTGGTTACGCTCAGTAGGTTGCGCCAGCTTTCCCAGGGCCAAGGTATTTCGCGCGGGTGCCGCGTGAAATGTCGATGTGGCGGCACAAGTAGTCGTGCTTCTCATTGGCCCAGATGCCCACTTCCTCGGCTGGCAGGCCATCGTCACCGTCGACTAATTTCCCCATTCTTCCTGACTCTCAATATCTGGCGGCCGTTTCGTCAAAGATGAATGATTTCCAGATCACCCCAGCGTGACCGCAAGTACTCAGCCACCAGCCGACGATGGCAATGCTCTGGGGTCGGCTCGCTGCAAAGCAGGCACCCGCCATCAATGAGTTCCTTCGGAACCTTTTCTTCGATTCTTCTTAGAGCCATCAATTCCATGAATTTCCGCTCGTAGGTTGACCAGTCGCCGCCATTCTTCTTGTACTCGTCGAGAATCTCCTTGGTCGGGGCAAGGTCTGGGCGGTGAACATAGTCGATGCCATTGATCTCCCGCAGGAAGAAACGCAGATCATCCTTCTTCGTGAACCCAGCAAGTTGGGACACATTGTTGAGCCGAGCGTCGACCAGCCTGACCAAGCCGGGCTGCTTGAGGCGCGTGAAAAACTGCTCGGCGTTCTTCTTGGTGAAACCGATGGTAAATACCTTCATGCCGGCCTCCTGTCGCCGATCTCGTCCTGTAACATCGCCTCGTCCTCATAAGCAATCTGTTCGCCCCGAATGCGGTACGCATCTACGAGGATTTCTTCACGGCTTCTAAACATATCCTCGTCAGACATTTTCAACAGATCAAGCATGCGAGCTTCCATTTCAGCATGCTTCTCCAGGTGACCATCCGCGTGGATGTGCTCAACCGGGGCACCGGACTCATAAACCCGACGCGCGACCAGCACGGCCCGATGGCAATCCAACGGATCCTTTTCCGCACACATCAAGGCGATGCGGAACCGCTCCATACCTGTGCGCAAACGTTCCAACCCGACGGAAAATTGCGGTTCCTTGGCAAGTAACTCATACCGCACCTTACCCTGGCGGTAGCAGGTTGGGTTTTCGCTCCTTGCTCCCAGTTCCTTGCCGAGGAATACATATGCGATTTGCTCTCGGGCTAGCGCAACTTTCAGCGCCTCCTGAGAATACTGCGGAAAGTGTCGGCTATAAGGATGCGAGCGCACATCCGCTATCGCCGTGATGCCGTGCTGCTTCAACAGCCAGACGAATACCTCGATCGGGTGAGTGGAGTGTCCGACGGTAAAAAGCACACTCATGCACCAGCCCTCTTTGACGTGATGATGGAAGCCACGAGCTTGTAGGCATATCCATCCGTGTGCAGTTCTGCCAGGCTGACGCACGCAATCACCGACTTGAGGTGATACTCGCCAGCCCCAATTTCAAGGCAGGCAGCCTCATAGTCCGGATCTGTCAGATCCAATTTGTAGTCCTGTCCCTGGTACTTGAAGCCGGCCCGTACGATCGGTTTCATGTTGCCAAAGTCCGGCGCCTTGGGGCCCGCGTGAAGCACAATCTTTTCTAGTTCGATCAAGCGCAGGGATCCTCCATTTTTATCGATGAGTCCTTCTGGAACGCGATTGTTCAGGTTGTAGTATGCGCTGAAACCGTTTGCCCAAAGGTCTGCGTCCTGGTCGATCAGGGCAAGAATATCCTGCCAGGACGCACCCCCTTTCTTCTCCCAATAGAATTTGTCATCGATCAATACGTTCTCGCTCTGGTGCCCACTGGGTATTGCCTCAAGGCAGGGTATTTCGATGATATCGAGCAGGTGTGCCGTTTTCCCGTCAGAATAACGTCTGTCATATTCAGAAATTTCATGTCCGGGCCTGTCACTTATCGGGCGGAGCCATGATCTATCGCCTAGGCGCTTTCCCGCCACACAACGACCCGCGATTTTCCGGGAATTCGCTAGACAGACAATTTTTTCAACAAAATTAGGCGCGTCATTACTCATCGCATTCTCCCTTCGTGTGAAGAGGCCAATGTTGCTGGTGTTTCTGTAGAGTGGCGCAGCAGAACTCTCGCATGTCGGTGGTGCTCTATGTCCTGCCACCCTGGCACATGTGCGCTCATCAGTGCCTTAAACAGGCTGCTGAAAAACCCCGGCACCACCCCGGTTTGGTAAAATAGCGCCATTGAGAAACGGGGTGATGGCGATGGCAGGGCAACTGAAAACTGCTTGATCCAGCGACGCAGCAGGTTGGAATTTAAACCGTGTGCCAGAGCGACCGCAGAAACAGAAACACCGGGCTGGCAAAGCGCCACAAGTGCTTGTTTGAATTCCGGCGCATGTCGGCGACGCCGGTGAATTGCAGGTGAAATGTTCATGGGAGCGTCCACTAAAATTAGGTGGACACCATGCTCCTAGCTTTCGCTTACGTAATAAATGTGAGTCGGCTGGACGCTTACTATCCTCTCCCAGGCACTGGAGCAACACCCGACCAAAATCATTCGCGAAGCTCACCGCAGCAAGTGGCCGGGGGAAAGTAAAAATTGCGCTGGATGAATATAGCCGCCGCCGGGCGGGGACGCGGGATGGGCGGCTTGACATATTTTGTTTGTTTTGTATTAATAAGGACATGCGAACGTTCCTGATTATCGTCCCGGAGGGTGGCCTGTTATTCGAACCGACGGGGATCGCCGACATCCTGGTGCGAGCAAACCTCTTGAAATCGAAGGATGCATATGAAGAACTCTACCAGATAACGATTGCCACTAGCCAATCTCATCGGGTGGTGCATGGAGCATCGGGACTGCACCTGTTGGCTGACCATCGTCTGTCGGACCTTGACCCGGAGCTTGAACGCGACACAATCATGATCGTGGGAAAAGGATCATCCGAGGAGGAAGGCGCTGGCATCGCGGATTGGATACGCCGTGCAGCGCCCAAGACGCGCCGCATCGTTTCCGTCTGCGGAGGAGCCCTGCTCCTTGCCCGGACCGGACTGCTCGATGGCCGCCAAGCCACCACGCATTGGCGACTGCTGGACACACTGCAGTCACGTTTTCCCAGTGTGAAAGTCCAAAAAGGGCCGATCTTCGTCCGGGACGGGCCGCTTTGGACCTCCGCCGGGGCCAGCTCGTGCTTCGATCTCACTTTGGCGCTCGTCGAGGACGACCACGGCTTTGCCCTGGCACGCGATGTGGCCCAAGACCTCGTCTTGTTCCTGCGTCGGCCTGGCGGACAATCGCAATTCAGCCGCTATCTCCTGAACCAGGCCAAAAAACCTGGCCCGATCCGGGATCTCCAGTCGTGGATCCTCGAGAATCTCACCGACAATCTGTCAGTCGCGAACCTGGCGGATCGCGTAGCCATGAGCCCGCGCAACTTTACGCGCGTGTTCACCCGAGAGACGGGCACTCCTCCAGCCCGATATGCGGAAGAGGCGCGCCTGGATGCGGCCAGGCAACGCTTGGAACAAAGCACGGACGCTATCGAACAGATCGCAGTGACCACGGGGTTCGGAAATGGCCTCAACTTACGCCGCGTGTTCGAAAGAAACCTGAAGATCACTCCTACAGAATATCGTGAACGGTTTTGTTCCCGCAGCATGGCGTAAATTGATCGTTTAATGTCATTTACGCCACTCCTTGCCGATGCTAAATTTGAGTCAGGACAGATAACTAACTCAAGGAGTTCAGCATGGTAATGGTAAAAGTAGGAATCAATGGATTCGGCAGGATCGGTCGCAATGACCGATACGACCCGGCGCTCCACAAGGTCGTCAGCAACGGCAGCTGCACCACCAACGGCCTTGCACCGGCGGCCCAAGTGCTTCACCAAACCTTCGGCATCGAGTACGGGTTGATGAACACCACGCACGCCTATACCAACAGCCAAGCCTTGCACGACCAGCCGGAAAAGGATTTGCGAGGAGCACGGGCTGCAGCCCTCTCGATTGTCCCTTACTCCAGCGGAGCGGCAAAAGCTATCGGCAAGGTCATCCCGGAGCTTGATGGACGCCTGACTGGCTACTCCCTGCGGGTTCCGGTTCCGGTCGTTTCCATCGTCGACTTGTCAGTCACCCTGAAGCGCGAAGCGACGGTAGCCGAAATAAATGCGGCATTTTGTCAGGCTGCGGAGTCGGGTCCTCTGCGGGGCATTCTCGGTTACAGCGACGAGCCCCTGGTGTCGTGCGATTACAAGGGAGATCCGCGTTCATCCATCATCGACGGGCTCTCCACCCTCGTCATCGGCGGCAAGCTCGTCAAGGTCCTCGCGTGGTACGACAATGAATGGGGCTTTTCGAACCGCGTTGTCGACCTGGCTCTGTTGATGGAAAAGCGAGGGCTGTAAACCTGTCAAACAGCGTGCAAAACTTTCCAGATTAGGGGTGGAAACAATGTGCGTGAATGGCTGTTCACGCCTTTGGCGCGCTTTGCTTCGTTTGCCGAGTTGAATGACTGGCTGGCTATCCGTTGCAGGGAATTGGCGCAGCGCAGTCATCCTGTACACGGTCAGCGCAGCATTGCAGAATGCCTTGCCGATGAGTAGCCCTTGTTGCGCCCCGTTACTGCCTGGTTTGATGGCCATGTCGAGCACATGATGCGGGTATCCTCGACCTGTCTGGTCAGGGTGGATCGCAACCGATACAGCGTGCCAGCCAGCGCTGCTGGTCAAGCGGTGTCTGTGCGCACCACGGCGGATCAGGTTCGCGTGGTGGCCCATGGTGAAGTCATTGCCGCGCACGCGCGCGTGTTGTTTGGACGTGAGCAATTGATCTGCGACCCTTGGCATTACCTGCCGGTGCTGGATAAGAAACCTGGCGCACTGCGTAACGGTGCGCCATTTGTGGCGTGGGACTTGCCCGTTTCCATTCAGACGGTGCGTGACCGTATTCTGAAACAACCCAAAGGAGACCGTGCCTTTGTGGAATTGCTGATGCTGGCGGGTGAGGCCGGGCTGGATGCGTTGACGGTGGCTTGTGAACTGGCGCTGGAGCACGGCGTAGTCAGTGCTGCGGTGGTCATGAACGAACTGCGCCGCCTTGTTGCCCCGCAATTGCCGGCAAGCCTGAACAGCGTACCGGACGGTATTGCCTTGACGATGGAGCCGTTGGCCAATTGCCAGCGCTACGATCATTTGCTGGGAGTGACCAATGTCCATTGATCCGGTAACGAATTTAAAGGCACTACAACTGTATGGCATGGCGACGGCATGGAGCGAATTGCAGGCAGAAAAGCCCAGGCAAACCCATCGCCCGGAAATCTGGATGGAACGGCTGATTGCCGCTGAGCAAACCGACCGCCAACTCAAAAGTTTACGGTATCAACTCAAGGTAGCCCGTTTCCCGATTCATCGCGATTTACTCGGCATCGACTGGGCTGAAACGCCGCTGACACAGGCTGTTGTTGAACAACTGGCCAGCGCCGCCTTCATGGAAACCGCGCACAATCTGATTCTGGTTGGCGGCACCGGAACCGGTAAATCCCACTTGGCCACCGCCATTGGCGTAGCGGCAATTCACCATGGCAAGCGGGTGCGTTTCTTCAACGCGGTCGATCTGGTCAACCAGTTGGAACGGGAAAAAAATATGGGCAAGGTTGGCAATCTGGCCAAACAACTTTGCCTGATGGATGCGGTGATTCTGGATGAATTGGGTTATTTGCCGTTTCCGGCTTCAGGCGGTGCCTTGCTATTTCATCTCATCAGTCATCTGTATGAGAAAACCTCCTTGATCATCACCACGAACCTGTCATTCAGCGAATGGGTACAGGTATTCGGCGACGCAAAAATGACAACCGCCTTGCTAGACCGCATCACCCACCACTGCGACATCCTTGAAACCGGTAACGATTCCTACCGCTTCAAGCAGCGCAAAAAACGTTCTCAGCAAACCGGAAAAGTGGAAAATATTGGACGCTGATGGGTGGAAAGTATTGGATGCTGATTGACACCCCATAACAGGAAACTGTGCTTTTCCAGGTGCACACAACGGTGGCCTGCCGCCAGCATGGAGTGAATGACTTCCAGACGCTCAAGATTTTGGTTACGCGGATTCAAAATCATATCTCTCATATACTCTATTTTGCAGAGTATATGAGCCGTCAACCAGGAAGGTCAAGTAAACTACGCAGAACTGATGTCAAGCGGAGTGGACTTGCATCGGCCCGTGCGTACCAGTTGAGTGAAGAGTCATGCCGTATGGGCTCAACCCTCAGGGAAGAACACGAAAATTACGCAGCCCTGCTTTGACTGCGGAATGTGCGCGGAGCCAACGGGATTATGAATGAAGGTGCCCGCCGGGTAATCATGGACACCGTCGTTAAACACGCCAGATACCACAAAGACTTCTTCAGGACCGGGATAGTGAGTATCGAGGGTCGTAAACTTGGCGCCAGGGTCGATTTCGAGAATTTGTGCCTTGGCACCGTTCGATCCCTGCCAGAGGACGCGCTTGCGAATCCCCGGAAAGATTTCTTTCGCTGAAAGTCCTCGCCAATTCGCCGAAAGTACGCCTTCAAGGTTAATCACCATCGCCCCCTTTAATGATTGGTGCAACATGATATCAAATTGAAGCGTGCGCCATTGTTGCCGCATCCCGCTCGAATGCTTGGTTGGCTGCCGCCATGACAAAAGCTGCGTATTCCACGGAATTTGGACACTCAGTCCACATGAAACTGGACGGCTGTTCCACGGCAAACTGGACAGAAGATGTAAGCGGCGCACGGGATAATCGTGGCACCCTTGGCAATTC
>JAJZEQ010000203.1 GCA_021851345.1 Pseudomonadota bacterium | reverse complement strand
CTTGCCCGGCGTATCCAGCACCACCTTGTGATGCGCATGCTTGATCGTCGCCACCCGCAGCCCCCTGCCGCTGAGTTCGCGCAACAACTTCTCGATCAGCGTGGTCTTGCCGGAACCGGAATGGCCAACGAAAATAAATAACGGGGGATGTTTAGCCAAAGGATGGCCGGGCGGAATATCTTTGGAAAGGGCGCTCATGGGTGAGGTGTCACCCAGGCATCCCCCTGCGCCGTGATCTCCTTTTTCCAGATTGGCACGCGCTGCTTCAGTTCATCGATCAGCCAGTGGCAGGCTTGCAGCGCGGGTGCACGGTGTGCGGCGCCGGCCGCGATGAACACGATCTGCTCGCCCGCACCGACCACGCCGACGCGGTGCACGATGCGCGCATCCAGCAGTTCGAATTTCGCGATCGCCTCAACGCGAAGTTTCTTCATCTCAGCCAGAGCCATGCTTCCGTAAGCATCAAAACTGATTTGCGTGACCTCGCGTCCTTCCGAAAAATCGCGCGCGCAACCGGTGAACGTGGCGATTCCGCCCATCCGCTTTGAGCCGGCGCGCAACGCGGCGACCTCCTCGTCCTGGGAAAAATCCTCGTGCTGGATGCGCACCGCTTCTTTCATCTTTTGCCCCGCATATCATCCGCCCGAAAATTTCGACATGAACACCACCTCGCTGTGGTCGGCCAGCGGCAGCGACATATCCAGCGCATGCTCTCCATTCACCGCAGTGAAACAGACGATCTCGAAAGCCGCCGGGTGCGACTCCTGCAGTTGCGCGCGCACCTCCTGCAAACGCATCCCGGCACGAAACGGCACCTGCATTTCGCTCGTTCCGGCGCGCTCCGCAACCGGACCGAAAAACAATACCTTTATCATGCGAAATCCTTAGCACGCGTCCAGACACCGCTCTTGCCGCCGCGCTTCTCTTCCAGCTGGACGTATTCTATGCGCATGCCGCGGTCGATCGCCTTGCACATGTCATAGATGGTGAGCAGCGCCATGCTGGCGGCGCACAAGGCTTCCATCTCGACCCCGGTCTGCCCGACACAATTGGCCGAAGTGACGACCCTGATGCCGACGCAACCGCCGGCATCCGGTTCCGCGATGTCGCTGAACACAACCTCCACCCCGGAGAGCGCCAGCGAGTGGCACATCGGGATGATGTCGGAAGTGCGCTTGGCCGCCATCACCGCGGCCACATCCGCCACGGTCAGCACGTCGCCCTTGGCGATGCTGCCGTTGCGGATGCGCGCCAATGTCTCCGGCCTCATGCGCAGCACGCCGCTGGCGATCGCAACTCGGTGGGTCCCGGGTTTTTCCGAGACATCCACCATGCGCGCGCGTCCCGCATCGGAAAAATGTGTCAACTTGTCCATTTGTTATCCATCCTGGTCTTTCCGCAAGGGGGAGTGTATGTTGCCGCACACGCTGCAAGCGGGATCCTTGTTCAGCTTGCTGCGCGTGACGACCATGTCCAGCGCGTTCAGCGTCAACAATTTCCCGCTCAGGCCGCGCTCTATCCCGATCAGTAACTTGAGCGCCTCCGCCGCCTGCATCGTGCCGATGATACCCGTCAATGGCGCGAATACACCGGTGGTCGCGCAGCGCAACTCGGCGAACTCGCTGTCCTCGGGAAACAGGCAGTTATAGCAGGGCGCATCAGCCCGGCGAAAATCGAATACCGCCACCTGTCCGTCGAACCGGATCGCCGCACCCGATACCAGCGGCGTGCGCTGCATCATGCAAGCGCGATTGACAGCATAGCGAGTCGCGAAATTGTCGCTGCAATCCAGCACCACATCGGCTTTTGCAACCACCTCATGCAATTGCGCCGCACCGGCGCGCACATCCAGTGCGATGCACTCGACTTCAGGATTGATGTCGTGCAGCGCGGTTTGTGCCGATACGACCTTGGGTTGGTTCACGGTGGAAGTGCGGTGGATGATCTGGCGCTGCAGGTTGCTGAAATCCACTTTGTCGTGATCGCACAACGTCAGTTGCCCCGCGCCGCTGGCGGCCAGATACAGCGCGGCGGGCGAGCCCAGCCCGCCCAGGCCGATGATCAGCACGCTGGCCTCAAGCAGGCGCTGCTGCCCCTCGATGCCGATTTCATTCAACAGGATGTGGCGGCTATAGCGCAACAGTTGCTGGTCGTTCATCGCGGTCGCGGGTTCAATGCAGCGCTGATCGATATTCATCCTAATGCTACCCATGTTCATACGCCGTTGCCATGTCATCCGCCGATACCATGTCATCCGCCAATATAGGACATCTCAATTTTTTTCCCGGGGGTTGCTGAAGTCAGCGGCTGTGTGGCGGCCTGGCGTAGTTCAGAGTAGCGGTCGGTGCGCCTTTGCCAGCGCTCCGCAATCAGCGCGGTCAATTCCCGGTCGGTTGCGCCCCCGCGCAACGGTGCGCGCAGATCCATTCCGTTGCCGGCGAACAGACAGGTGTAGAGTTTGCCATCGGTCGAAAGCCGGGCGCGGGTGCAGGTCTGGCAAAAAGCCTGGGTAATGGACGCGATCACGCCGATCTCGCCACCGCCGTCAGCATAGCACCAGCGTTCCGCCACTTCACCGATGTAATTCGGGTCGACCTGGCGGATCGGGTAGCGGGCGGCAAGCTGTTCCAGTATCTCATTTGCCGTGACCACTTCGTCCATGCGCCATCCGTTGGTGTTACCGACATCCATGTATTCAATGAAGCGCAGCACGACGCCGCTGTTGCGGAAGTGCTCGGCCATAGGGATGATCTCGTGATCGTTCACACCGCGCTTGACCACCATGTTGACCTTGACCGGCGCGAACCCGGCGCGCTGCGCGGCGGCTATGCCATCCAGCACGGTACTGACCGGCACCGCCGAGTCGCTCATGCGGCTGAAGATCTCGTCGCTCAGGCCGTCCAGGCTGACCGATACCCGCGCCAGGCCCGCATCCTTGAGCGCCTGCGCCTGCCGCGACAGCAGCACGCCATTGGTGGTCAGCGTGATCTCCACCGGCTTGCCTGACGGGGTGTGCAGCCCGGCGAGCCTGGCCACGAGTTGTTCCAGGTTGCGGCGCAGCAGCGGCTCGCCGCCGGTCAGCCGTATCTTGTGCACGCCCAGTGCCACGAATGATCCGGCCAGCCGCGCTATCTCCTCGAAGCTCAGCAGCTCGGCACGCGGCAGGAACACATGATTCCGGTCGAACACCTCGCGCGGCATGCAATAGGTGCAGCGCAGATTGCAGCGGTCGGTGACGGAGATGCGCAGATCGTGCAGGGGCCGCCCCAGGGTGTCGACCGGGGAAGTCTGTTCGCCGCGCGGCATGCCGGGCAGGGCCTGCATCGCAGCGGCCGGGATGGTTTCGGATAGATCAGTCATGGCTAGCCAGCATGGGTAATTTGGGGCAACATCAGAGCCCGGGGCGAGGATCA
This sequence comes from Pseudomonadota bacterium, assembly GCA_021851345.1. Lineage (GTDB taxonomy): Bacteria > Pseudomonadota > Gammaproteobacteria > Burkholderiales > Gallionellaceae > Gallionella. The sequence continues at coordinate 3,748 of JAJZEQ010000203.1, read as the reverse complement.
GCATACCTGCAAATCCCTCTCATGGGTGGATACGGATATTCCGATTCGGGAATTAAACCCGATTTTAGGTAACGCCGCGGTGAAGAGCAAGGAGCGCCGACGTCCGTACTTTTTTCGCCTGATGAAATCTGCAACGCCCTTGTTTGGCTTGACTTGACGGGGCTGTTGTTTTTTTGCAACACATTTATGCATATTTTATTAAACCCGTATTGTGAATTTTATTTTAATGGATAATCGCGGCTCGAAAGTTCTCTACCCGAGGATTTTTGTCAGGTTGACCGGCTAACCCCGGTTAACTTTCAGTCATAAAACTAAAATTTTAGGAGTGTACGCAATGATGAAAAAATCGCTATTAGTAGCGCTTTCCCTCGGCGCCGTGTCAGGTGTGGCACATGCTGATGTAAGCCTGTACGGTGTGCTCGACGTCGGTGTGGCCCAGTTGACCAACGCCGGCGATTTCAGCCCGACGTTCGTGACCGGTGCAGTGCCTATCGGCGCACAGCCAGCTAAAATCGGAACGGCCAGAGGCATGATGAACGGCGGTGAATCTCAATCCCGCTGGGGCATCAAGGGCAGCGAAGACCTGGGCAACGGCAATAAGGCGTTCTTCCAGCTGGAATCGGCATTCAGTGTCGCCAACGGTACTCTGGCCACTTCCGGTCTGGCAGGTGGCGCCGGCTCTCCTTCGATGATCGCGGATACATCCTTGAACGGCCAGCTGTTCAACCGCATGGCCTTCATCGGCCTGTCCAGCAACGACCTCGGCGCGGTCACCTTCGGTCGCCAGTACAGTTTGCAACTCGACATGATCGGTTCGGTCGGCGGCGGTTATGACCCGGTCAACGCGCAGATGTTCTCGCCGATCAATTTCTCCGGTTCCTACGGCGGCGGCGGTGCGACGGATAACTCGCGCGTCGACCAGGCTATCAAGTACTCGAAGAAATTCGGCAACTTCAACGTCAACGCGATGTATGGTTTTGGCGGCATGGCCGGCAACAATTCAGCGCGCAGCAATGCCCAGTTGAATGCGGGTTATGAAGCGGATCGTTTTGGGGTACAAGCCGCAGTGCAGAATGCAAAAGACACCACTTTGATTGCTGCCAATGCAGCCCCCAACACCGTCAATGCGACATTCGTCAACCTGACCTCCTACATGCTGACAGGACGCTATCAGGTGACTGATCCGCTGACACTGAAGGCGGGCTACGAGCGCATGCAATACAGCGCACCCGGTGATCCAACCGGCGATGCATCACTGACCCAGCTCTATCAATACAACCTGGCCACGAAGGGGATGTTCACCGGCCAGAAAAACATCAATGTAGTGTGGGTAGGCGCCAACTACCAGATCACCCCGGCGATGAAAGCCTCGGTGGGTTACTACGATGTGATGATACCGGCCTTTACCGGTACGGGCGGCACCACTATGGACAGCACCGACAAGTACACCTCGGCGATGCTGGAATACAACCTGAGCAAGAACACCAATCTGTATGCGGCGTTCATGCTGGACAAGAAGAATGGCCTTGCTGCGATAGGCGCCAATCTTCCTACCAACTACAACACATATGGTGCGGGTGTGCGCGTCAAGTTCTGATAAGACTGCCCGGGCTGGCCTGACGAATTTCAGTCTGGCCAGCCAAGGATCAGCAAGCAATATTCAAACCCCGCTGTGGCGACACAGCGGGGTTTTTTTCGTCTGCGGCGTCCGCTTTTCCGTTGCCCTGCCTGCTCCCACCATCGCGGGAATTCCGGCAACAAGGAGACGCAGCTTTGTGATTTTCACCTGCCATGAGGTAGGATGGCGTGCGGGATGGCCTGTATTATCTGGCCGGATGCGGCGTATCGCCTTATCCTGCGGCTTATCGCGGCTATAATCGCAAGGCGGCGGTATCCCGGCAGGCCGGTAAACCAAGTTCAGGGGCAGGCGTTGCCCGTACAAACCAAGGATGGAGCGGATGGCAAAAATTCTGACTATAGAAGACGACGAGACCACTGCCCGGGAAATCGTGGACGAACTGCGCCAGCATGGCTTTGAGGTGGATTGGGCCAACGATGGCCACGACGGGCTGAACATGGCGCTGAACGGCCACTATGACCTGATCACGATGGACAGGATGCTGCCATCGATGGACGGACTGACTATCGTGAGCACCCTGCGCGGCAAACAGGTAGACACGCCGATATTGATGATCAGCGCGCTGAGCGATGTGGATGAACGGGTTGACGGTCTGCGCGCGGGCGGCGACGATTACCTGGTCAAGCCTTTCGCGTCCGAGGAAATGGCCGCGCGAGTGGAGGTGTTGTTGCGGCGGCGAAACCGGGAGGAGCGCCAGACCCGGCTGTGTGTCGCCGAACTCGAGCTCGACCTCGTGGCAAGACGGGCGGTTCGGGGAGACAGGACACTGGACTTGCTGCCGACCGAATTCCGCCTGCTGGAATACATGATGCGCAATTTCGGCCAGATCCTGACCCGCACCATGCTGTTCGAATCGGTGTGGGGCTATCATTTCGATCCGGGCACCAACATCATCGATGTCCACATCGGCCGCCTGCGCCGCAAGGTCGACGCTCCGGGTTCACCGCCGTTGATACACACCGTGCGCGGCGCGGGATACATGCTCAGTGAACGTCTCTGAACTTTCGCGCACGGTCGCGTTCAGGCTGACGCTGTTTTACAGCCTGTTTTTCACGACATGCGTGATCTTGCTGCTGGGCTTCATCTATTGGCAGACTGCGACGGAAATGTCCCGGCGGGTGGATCAGGTACTGAGGCTGGAGCAGCAGCGCCTGACCGCACTGCCTGCCGACCAGCTGACCGATGAAATCAATGAAAGCATCCTGCGCGACCAGCGTCATATTTATTTTTACGGCTTGTTTGCGGCAGACGGTCAGTTGATCGAGGGGAATGTTCGCGAGCTGCCGCATGACATACCGGCGAACGGCAATATTTTCAAGGCCGACATGCTCGCCGACAATATGCCCAGCCAGCCGCTGCTTTCCCATGTACTGCTGGTCCGCCTCGGTTCCGGCGACACTCTGCTGATAGGACATGATGCGCAACAACTGATCGAATTCGGCGAGGTCATGAAGCGGGCACTTTACTGGGGCGGCTCCCTGACCATCCTGATCGGTCTGATGTTTGGTCTGGCCCTGAGCTTCCGCCCGCTGCGGCGTGTCGAGCAGATTCAGCAAGTCTGCGAACTGATCATGGGCGGCAACATCCGGCAAAGACTGCCGGTCAGCGGACACCGCGATGAACTCGATATGCTGGCCGCCATCGTCAACAGAATGCTCGACGAAGTTGAAAGGCTGATGTCCGAAGTAAAAAGCGTCGGCGACAATATCGCGCATGATCTGCGCACGCCGCTTACCAGGCTGCGCGCCGTGCTTTACCGGTTGCAGCAACAGCTGGACGACGCGCCGGCCAAGCGCGCCATGGCGGACCAGATGATGGGCGAAGTGGACTCGCTGCTGCTCCGTTTCCGTGCCCTGTTGCGCATATCCGAGATCGAAAATTTGCAGCGGCGCGCCGGCTTTCGGGTGATCCGGCTGAAAGAAATTCTGGAGCAGGCGGTCAATTTCATAGAGCCGGTGGCGGAAGACAAAGCTATCGCCTTGTCGATGACGGCAGACCGAACCGATCCCATCCACGGCGACGGCGAGCTGATGTTCGAGGCCATCGTCAACATCCTGGATAATGCGATCAAATTTACACCAGCCGGCGGGCGGGGCACTCTGCGGCATT
>JAJZEQ010000332.1 GCA_021851345.1 Pseudomonadota bacterium | reverse complement strand
CACGATCTTGTATTGCTTGGCGATATGCATCGCCGATTCCACGCCGGGCAGCGGCGTGAACATTTCCTCGGTCAGCGGGCTTTCATCGCCGATCGCCCCGATCACGGTGCGCTCTATGCCGCGCGAGATGTTGGCCTTCAAACCGGCCGTTTCCAGCCTCCTCACCACTGCGCCTATCTGCTCGTCAGTGACGTCTTTTCCCATTACGATAATCACACTTGCTCTCCCAGTACATGCTGCAACGCCGACAAAAATTTGTCATTTTCTGTTTCCAGACCGATACTCACCCGCAGATAATCCGGCATCGCATAATTGGCGACAGGCCTGACGATCACGCCCAGCTCCAGCAGCCGCCGGTAGACGCGCGCCGCATTGGCAATCTTGAAGCTGACGAAGTTGCCGTAAGACGGGATATGCTCCAGTCCCAGCTTCGCCAGACCCTCCACTATCCGCTTCATGCCGCGCAGATTCAGCTCGAAGGTCTGCCGCACGAAATCCGTATCCTGCAGCGCCGCTACCGCGGCAGCCTGCGCCAGGCTGTTGACGTTGAACGGCTGTCGCACGCGATTCATCATGTCGGCCACCTGCGCATCGGCGAACGCATAGCCGACGCGCAATCCCGCCAGGCCGTAGGCCTTGGAGAAGGTGCGCGAAATAATAAGATTTGGGTAGTCCTTCAGCCAGCTGACGCTGTCATAACGGCATTCCGCCGGCAGGTATTCGTTGTAGGCTTCGTCCAGAACCACCAGTATCTGCGGCGGCAGCGCGCGCATGAAATCCAGCAGGTCCGCCGCGCCCAGAAAGGTGCCGGTCGGATTGTTCGGATTGGCGATGAATATCAGCTTGGCCTGCTGCGCCACGGCAACGCTCAATATCGCTTTCAGGTCGTGGCCGAAACCGACCGCGGGCACGCTGATACCGGTTGCGCCGACCGCCTGCGTCGCCAGCGGATACACCGCAAAGGCATGGGCCGAGTACACCGCCTTGTCGCCCACCGTCAAAAAGGCGCGCGCGGCCAGTTCCAGCATATCGTTGGACCCGTTGCCCAGCACGATGCTTGCCTGCCCGACCCCATAGCGCCCGGACAGCGCGTCCTTCAGCTCGAAACCGTTGCCGTCCGGATACAGCGCGATGGTCTTGATCGCCTCGTGCATCGCAGCCGCCGCGCGCGGGCTGCAACCGAGCGGATTCTCGTTCGAGGCCAGCTTGACGATGCCGGTGATGCCCAGCTCGCGCTCCAGTTCGGCAATCGGCTTGCCGGGCTGGTAAGGCGCGATGGCGCGGATGTAGGGTGGTGCTAAATCACTATAGTTCATTCGAAACCTTGATTGTTCGATCAAAAACCTTTGTCCGCAGATTACGCAGATTTCCACAGATAAAAAAAACAAACATCTTTGTTAAGCGCATATGAATCTGCGCAATCTGCGGATGAAGTTTTTGTCTTAATTTAAACGGCGACCGGGTATGAGCCCAGCACCTTCACAAACGCGGCGACCTGTTTCAGCTCGGCCAGTGCGGCAGCAACCTTGGCATCGGCCTGATGACCTTCGATGTCCATGTAAAACACGTATTCCCAAAGCCCCGAGCGCGCCGGGCGCGACTCCAGCTTGGTCAGGCTGACGCCGTGTTTGGCCAGCGGCACCAGCAAATCGTGCACCGCCCCGGGGCGGTTCGCGGTCGACATCACCAGCGATGTCTTGTCGTTTCCCGAGGGGGCGACTTGCTGTATGCCCAGCACCAGGAAACGCGTGGTGTTGCCGGCATCGTCCTCGATGTTTTCCGCCAACATTTCCAGCCCGAACAATGCCGCCGCCTGGCTGCCCGCAATCGCTGCACTGAGCGGGTTTTCTGCGGCCAGCCTGGCCGCTTCGGCGTTGCTGGCAACGGGGATGCGCGCCGCATGCCGCAGGTTGGTGTTCAGCCAATCCTGGCATTGTCCAAAGGATTGGGGGTGCGAATACACGGTCTTGATCGCGCTTAATTCGGCACGGCGTCCGAGCAGGCACTGGTGTATAGGCAACACCATTTCGCCGCATATTGTCAGCGTGCTTTGCATCAGCAGATCCAGCGTGCGGCCGACGGCGCCTTCGGTCGAGTTCTCCACCGGCACCATGCCGTAATGCGCCGTGCCGCTCGCCACCGCGCGGAACACCTCGTCTATAGTCGCGCACGAATGCTCCTGTATCGCGCTGCCGAAACGCTTCTGCGCGGCCGCTTCGGTGAACGTGCCCTGCGGACCGAGATAGGCCACCGTCAAGGGCGCTTCCAGCGCCCGGCATTGCGACATCACTTCGGTAAACAGCCTGACAACCGCGGCATTGCTCAATGGCCCGCTGTTAAGTTTCTGCAAACGCAGCAATACCTGGGCTTCGCGCTCGGGGCGCAGCATCACGCCATCTTCCTTGAGATGGCCTATCTGTTGCGCCAGCGCGGCACGCTGATTGACGAGTTTCAATAATTCGTCATCCAGCTTGTCGATCCGGTCGCGCAATTGCTGCAATTTTTCAATCATATCGTTCTCAGCAAGGGAAGATCGCGCACCATCAGCACCCCCGGAATGGCGGCGATCTGTGCGATCAGTTTAGCCGGAATCGCGCTGTCTGTATCCACCAGCGTGTAAGCCATCTCGCCGCGCGATTTGTTCAGCATGTTATGGATGTTGATGCCGGCTGCGGCAAGCTTCGTGGAAATTTGCCCCAGCATGTTCGGCACGTTGCTGTTGGCGATCGCCAGGCGAAAGGATGATTCGCGCGGCATGCTGACATTGGGGAAATTCACCGTATTGACCACGTTGCCGTGCTCCAGAAAGTCGCGCAATTGTTCGACCACCATTACCGCGCAGTTGTCCTCGGCCTCCTGGGTGGAAGCGCCCAGATGCGGCAGCGCGATCACTCCGGGATTGTTGCGGTTTTTGCTGGTGGGGAAATCACACACGTAGCAGCGCACCTGCTTGTTCGCCAGCCCCGCCAGTATCGCATCCTCATCGACAATCGCATCGCGAGAAAAATTCAGCAACACCATGCCCGCCTTCATTGCCGCGACGCGCTTGTCGTTGATCAGGTTGCGCGTGGCTTCCAGCAGCGGCACATGCAGGGTAACAAAATCGCTGTGCTTCAACAGGTCTTCCACCCGGTTTGCTTTCTTTACCTGCGCGGACAGGCTCCACGCGGCATCCACGGTGATCTCCGGATCAAAGCCGATCACGCTCATGCCCAAGCCGATCGCGGTGTCGGCCACCAGACGGCCGATCGCACCCAGACCGATAATGCCCAGCGTGCGGCCGCGCAGCTCGGTGCCCGCATAATGCTTCTTGCCTTCTTCGACCAGCTTGTGCAGCGCTGCATCATCGCCTTGCAGGCTGGCGGTGAAATGCAGCGCGGGAACAATATTGCGCGAAGCCAGCAGCATGCCGGTGATGACCAGTTCCTTCACCGCATTGGCATTGGCGCCCGGCGCGTTGAACACCGGCACGCCACGCTTGTTCATCTTGTCCACCGGCACGTTGTTGGTACCCGCACCCGCGCGCGCGATGGCCAGCACCGTGTCGGGGATGTGCATCTCGAGCATGTTGTGCGAACGCACCAGGATCGCATCCGGTTCGGCAATACCGGCACCGGCGACATATCTCTTGGCCGGCAAACGGCCCAGGCCGACCGCGGAGATCTTGTTCAGCGTCAGCACCTGAAAGGTCTTAGGCATGCCGGGCACCTGTACATATCCATTCCCGGGTCGCTACGCGCCGTGCGTTTTGCACCGCATTCCGGAAGAATGAATTTTGAAAGACGTCCAATGTCATCCCTTGCTGTTTGCGAATTCATTCATGAAGCCGACCAGGGCCTGAACCCCTTCGATCGGCATCGCGTTGTATATCGAAGCGCGCATACCGCCCACCGAACGGTGACCCTTGAGTTGCAGCAGTCCGCGTGCATCGGCCTGCTTCAGGAAGTCGCCGTCCAGACTGGCATCCTTCAGCGTGCCTGTATTTTTCAAAGTAAAGGCCACGTTCATGCGCGAACGGTCCGCCTTGTTCACCGGGCACTGGTAGAAACCATTGCTGGCATCGATCGCCGCATACAACAGGTTCGCCTTGGCGGTGTTGGCGCGTTCCATAGCCGCGATGCCGCCATTCTTCTTCAGCCACTGGAACACCAGCCCGGCCATGTAGATGCCGTAGGTGGGGGGCGTGTTGTACATCGAACCATTGTCGGCATGGGTCTTGTAGTCCAGCATGGCAGGCAAGCCGGAGGGGGCGTGGCCCACCAGGTCTTCGCGCACAATCACGATCGTGAGGCCTGCGGGACCTATGTTCTTTTGCGCGCCGGCATAGACCAGGCCGAACCTGGACACGTCGATGGTGCGCGACATGATGTTGGACGACATGTCCGCCACCAGCGGCACCGCTCCAACGTCGGGCACCCAGTTGAACTCGACACCGCCTATGGTTTCGTTGGGCGTGTAATGAACAAACGCCGCATCCTTGTCCAGCTTCCATGAATCAAAAGCGGGAACATAGCTTGCGTTCTTGTCGGCATTGCTCGCCGCCACATTCACATAGCTGAATTTCTTCGCTTCCTCGATCGCCTTTTTCGACCATTCACCGGTGTTGATGTAATCCGCGGAGAGTTTGCCGCGCAACAGGTTCAACGGGACCATGGAGAACTGCAGGTGCGCACCGCCCTGCAGGAACAGCACCTTGTAGTTGGATGGTATGCCCAGCAACTCGCGCAGATCCGCTTCGGCCTGTGCGTGGATACCCATGTATTCCTTGCCGCGGTGCGACATCTCCATCACCGACATGCCGCTGCCGTGCCAGTCGATCAATTCCGCCTGCGCCTGCTGCAACACTGCTTTCGGCAACACTGCCGGACCGGCGCTAAAATTGTAAATCGTCATACCATCACTCTCCGTCTTAGATTTTCAAGAAAACGCAATGCCTGCATTTGCGGCTATCTTAGCTGCCAGTTTTTTGAAATCTGAATAACAGCTCGCAACCGCCTCTTGGTGTGATCCAATTGCACCATCTGCGGATTTCAGGAAAAAAATCGGCTTGTTCGCTTCCATTGCCATCGGCATCAGGCTACGATAATGCTTCAACAGTGCAAGCATATACGGGTCTTCTGTAACTACAGGAATATTCCTAGTAGCGTCCTCAGTCAACACGGACTCACGATAGGTTTGAGGGATTTTATCCAGCCAACGCTGATAGGCTTTCACCGGCCGGCTATTCAAAATACCGTGCTGCATGACTATGTAACCAACGGGTTGCATCGCCCCTTTGGGCATCGCAACATCAATAGGAGCCTTCTCCAACAGACCCTTCCAAACATCACGCCACTTATTCAGTGTTGGTCCAAGATTCTTGAGACCTTGCAAAGAAAACAAATCGGGTGCCAACGGCAAGCAGACTTGATCGGCGGCAATTAATGCTGACCGGTTAATCGCTCCCAGGTTAGGGCCAACATCGATCAAAACCAGCTCTGCTCCCTGAGCAGCACCATGTTGCACAAGTCGATGAAAGGCAGTCATGGTACGAAAAGCAGACTCATCACTATTATGGCAACGAGGCCAAGCGTCCGAAAGCTTATCTTCAAACTGGGATAACCCGAGGTCTCCCGGAATTAACCCTAGCTTATCCGTAATCTTTTCAATGTGCGGCTCAGCAATATCTCCGACACCCTTCAAAATTGGACGAATCGCCCCATAAACAGTGTCAGGGTGCTCACCGTCCGGCCATAACTCTTCCAAACGTTCTTCTTTCAGAAACATGGACGTCAAATTAGCCTGCGGATCAAGATCAACCGCCAATGTTTTTATTCCACGATCCGAAAACATCCACGCCAAGTGATACACCAATGAGGTTTTTCCCACGCCGCCTTTGTTATTGAAAAAGGCTATCGTTTTCATGCTGCCCTCCGGTAAATCTTGGCCAATACCGCATGTTCATCAAACAAAAATTCTGCGGGCGGATTGCCATTTTCATTGAGCAATGCTTGGGCACGCTGCACACCGTAACCAAAGCGGTTAACGAAACCAAGCGACTTCATTGCTTCTGCTATCACTGGATTGCGGTAACTATTTCGTGTTGGGAAATTGCTCGATGTAGCCTCTCCATATAAACCACCTGGACTCTGAATCTCAATGTGGTCACTGAAAACATAAAAACGAACCGGTGAATTGCTCTCATAATTGCGATGCATGACCGCATTCATCAACAGTTCACGCAAAGCCCACTCGGGGTAGTCCGGTAACAACCGTTCCTCTAACGAATTCACTTGATGCATCGAGGTTTGAACGAATGACTTAATCCTTAATTCCAGTTCGCGTAACATCGAATTCAAGTCACCCGATATTTCAGCTTGATCTTCCGGAATATCGGTTAAATCCAAGCCAGGTAATTTCAGATATTGGATATATGCCCCCGGTAAAAAGAACCGAGGATTTTTACCAAACAACAAAATTCCTGCAAAAGTCGGGCAAGCACGTCCAAGGTCATACATCCTGAGAGAAGCTAGCTGCTGTTCAATGTCACGATGATTGGCCGCTATGGTTTCAGCATCCACAGCTTCTCGGCGATAGGCATCAAATTGTCCCAACGCTAAGTCTTCAAGGTTTGACTCAATGCAGGGGCGTGCATCGAAGGAACGAACCGCAGCAGTGCGACGCTCGCTAAGGATGCGCTCCTCTTGCTCATTGGCAACCGCCTTACGCGGACCGACACGTATATATATTCGCCCTTTGTAGCGTACCGGCGGCATATCAGATGGCAAAACCTCAACCACTGCTACGTCGCCGCCTCTCAAGCTAAACTTAGCCACCGACATTACTGGAGGAAATAAAACATTGCCATTCGATCGAATAGCGCCGAGGTCTAGTAACAATTCATTGGTAACACTCAATCCCGCCAAGCTCCCATCATCCCTAACGCCAATTAATAAATAGCCAGGTTGGCGATGACTGGGTAAATCATTGGCAAAAGCACAAATTGCTTGGCAGAACTTGTCGGTATCTGTGACAGACACCGTGCGCTCAACGCGATCCGACTCCAGATCAGATAACAAGTCAGCCAATTGTGCTTCGGTCAACATATATTTCTACTGGGCCTCGTCTTCCGGCTCGGCAATTCGGCTCAGGCCGGCCAGCTTTTCGCCTTTCTCCACGTTCATCAGCGTCACGCCCTGGGCAGTGCGGCCCATCTCGCGTATTTCCTTGACGCGGGTGCGTATCAGCACGCCGCTGGTGCCGATCAGCATGATCTCGTCGTCGACATCCACCAGGGTCGCGGCGACCACCTTGCCGTTGCGTTCCGAAGTCTTGATCGCGATCATGCCCTGCGTACCCCGCGCGTGGCG
>JAJZEQ010000028.1 GCA_021851345.1 Pseudomonadota bacterium | reverse complement strand
TGCAAACAGCAGTTCTTTGCGCAACCAGGGAGCCATGGAACGAATCTTTGCCGCGGGGTTCGTCGAGTTCGTGAAGTTGAAAAAGCAGAACGGTGTGGATGCCAGCGCGGTAATGGAAGGGACGCGCCGCGCGATGCGTGCGACGTATCAGCGCGAGATGGACAGGCTGGAGTCGCACCTGGCATTCCTGGCCTCGGTCGGTTCGGTCAGCCCCTATGTGGGGTTGTTCGGCACGGTGTGGGGAATCATGAACGCGTTTCGCGGCCTGGCGAACGTGGGTCAGGCGACGCTGGCCCACGTCGCACCGGGCATTGCCGAAGCACTGGTGGCAACTGCGATGGGCTTGTTCGCGGCGATCCCGGCGGTGGTCGCCTATAACCGCTACGCGCACGAGATCAATCGCCTGTCCACACGCTTCGACAGCTTTACCGAAGAGTTTTCCAACGTGTTGCAGCGACAGCCATGAAAAACACCTCTGAAAACCTGCTGCGCGGGCGGCTGGCTTCGTTGCTCGCTGCTCGCTCTGTCGCCTACCAACGCGGTATTTCTCGGTCGCTGTGCGTCTCGCGCCTTGCCAGCCATCCCGCTCGTACGGTTTTGAGAGGTGTTTGTGAAATCTAATCTCCGCCCCACCAACCGGCTGATGAACGAGATCAATGTCGTGCCCTATATCGACGTGATGCTGGTGCTGCTGGTGATTTTCATGGTGACCGCACCGCTGATGAACCCCGGCCAGGTCGACTTGCCCAGCGTGGCCAAGTCGCTTGCCCCGCCGCTTGCCCCGCTGGAGGTCATCATCAAAAAGGACGCCACGCTGGCGATGCGCGATCATGCCGCGAACGGGACTGAAAGCAAGGTGTCGCGCGATGAGTTGATCGCGATATTGAAAGCCAGGCAGGGCAGGCAGGCCCAGCAGGCGGTCGTGATTTCCGCGGACAAGAGCGTGCGCTACGATGAAGTCATCAAGGTGATGGACTTGCTGCAGCAGCAACATATTCAAAAAGTCGGCCTCCTGACACAATCCAGGCAATGAGCGCGACGGCTTATTACGAACCTTACAGGCTTCCCGCAGGCATACTGGCTCTGGTGGTGCACAGTGTGTTTTTCGCGCTGTTGTATTTTGGCTTCAATTGGAACAGGCAGTCCTTTTCAAACCCCGCGATGACTGTGGAGTTGTGGTCGAGTCTGCCGGAAGATGTTGTCAGGCTGCCCGCTACTCCAAAGATCGAGGTGGTCGCGCCGACACCGCCATCGCCACAGGAGAAAATTGCCAGGCCCGACATTGTGATGCCGGAAAAAAAGAAACCCGCCGTCAAGCCGGTCGAGGCCAAGCCGGAAAAAACGAAGCCGGAGAAAACGAAACCGGTGCCGAAAGCCATTGAGTCAGTTAAACCCAGGCCTGACGCCAAAACACCCGCTGCGCAAAGTGCAGAGGCCCGCATCGCGGATCAGCAAGCCGCGCAGCACCAGGCCGCACAGGCCAGGCAAGACGAGCTGGATGCTGCAAATGGCAAGATAGTGGATGAGTTCAGGGCGAAGATAAACGCCAAGATACGCCGAAATGTCGTGAATCCGCCGGGTGTGGCTAAAGATGCGCGCGCTGAATTCATGGTGACCCTGTTGCCGGGCGGTGCCGTACTGAAGGCGGATTTGGTCAAGTCCAGTGATAATGCGGCTTATGACGATGCGGTTGAGCGTGCAATATTGAAGTCCGATCCTTTGCCTGTGCCGCAGGACGCGCTGCTGTTCAACCGGTTTCGCCAACTGGATTTGGTTTTCAAGCCTGAACAACCTGCTGAATAGGAAAAATATATATGGTGTTGCGCGGACTTCGTTGCATGTTGGGATTGTTGCTGCTGGCGCAGGTGTCGGCGGCAAATGCGGTAATGACTATAGAGATCATCGGCGCGGGCGAGCACCAGATTCCGGTCGCAATCGTGCCATTCGGGGGCGATGCCAAACTGGCCCAAACGATCAATGCGGTGGTGGTGGGGGATTTGCAGCGCAGCGGATTGTTCCGGCTGGTAGACCCGGCGGGTAAATTGCCGCATGAGCCGGCCGATGTCAGTTACCCGGATTGGCAGGCGAGCGGCGCGGACGCGTTGGCGATAGGCAATGTATCCGCGCAGGATAATGGCCGCATAGATGCGCGCTTTCGCTTGCTGGATGTGGTTAAAAAGGTTGAACTGGCGGGCCAGTCGGTCTCTGCGAACAGTGACGAGATCCGCGCAGTCGGGCACCGCATCTCGGATATGATCTATGAGAAGCTGACCGGCGACAAAGGCGTGTTCAGTACGCGTATCGCTTATGTGAAGCGGAACGGGGCAAAGTACAGCCTGATAGTGGCGGACAGCGACGGCTACAACGAACAGGTGGTTCTCGAGCAAAACGAACCCATCATGTCGCCGGCCTGGTCTCCGGACGGCAGCCATCTGGTTTATGTCAGTTTTGAGACGGGGCATGCAGTCGTGTATGTGCAGTCGCTGTTCACCAATCAGCGCATGATGCTGGCCGATTTTCGCGGCAGCAACAGCGCGCCGTCCTGGTCTCCGGACGGGAAGCAGCTGGCTATCGTGTTGACACGCGACGGCAGCTCGGAAATTTACCTGGTGCGGCCGGATGGAAGCGGGATACGACGCCTCACTTTTATTAACGCTATCGCAACCGAGCCGAGTTTTTCGCCGGATGGGCAAACTTTGCTGTTTACCTCCAATGAAGGGGGAAGTCCGCAAATATACAGCATGCCGGTGGCAGGTGGCCCCGAGCAGCGCATGACGTTTGGCGATGGCAATAATTATTCGCCGCGCTATAGCCCGGATGGCAAAAGTTTTGTCTACACGCATTTCATCAGCGGCAAGTTTTTTATCGCCACCCAGGATTTCCAGACCGGGCAAGTGGAGACTCTCACCTCCGGAGGCTGGGAGAAAAAACCCAGTTTTGCACCCAACGGGAAGCTCATCCTATTTGCCAGTGAGGCGCGCGGTCGTGGTATATTAGCGACCGTATCGAGCGATGGTCGTGTGCAGCAGCATATGTTCACAGATAGCGGCGATGCCCGTGAACCGGTGTGGGGGCCACATCAATGATTAACCTGACTAAAGGAGTAGTGCAATGAAGAAACTAGTTATCAGTATCGTGTTGCTGAATTTGCTTGCAGCATGTGCCAGCGAGAAACCAAAAGAAGCTGCTGCTCCGGCGCCGGCTCCGGTAGCGGCGCCAGCACCAGTGGCTGCACCGGCTCCTGCGCCAGTGGTCGCGGTTGATCCCCTGAATGATCCTTCCAGCATCCTGTCCAAGCGCAGTGTCTACTTTCCTCTCGATGTCTCAGCCGTGCAAGCTGACGACAAGCCGATCGTGTTGGCGCACGCGAAATATCTGAGCGAGCATCAGGATCGCAAAGTGCGAGTGGAAGGCAATTGCGATGAGCGCGGCAGCAAGGAATACAACCTGGCTCTCGGCCAGCGCCGTGCAGAGAGCGTGAAGAAGATGCTGGTGTTGGGTGGAGCGAAAGCCAGCCAGATCGAAACTGTCAGCTATGGCGAAGAAAAACCGCTTTGCAAGGAACACAATGAATCGTGCTGGAAGCAAAATCGCCGGAGCGACATAAAGTACCAATAAAGCACTTAAGCCGTAAATATGCTGAAGCAACGCGCTCTCTTATTGCTGGCCCTGAGTTTCGCCATTCCTGCCAGGGCAGGATTGCTGGAGGATAACGGGGCACGCAAACAAATCCAGCAATTAGAGACGCGTGTGCTGAAGCTGGAGGATGAGGTCAGTCAGAGAACCAAGTCTATGCTGGATCTGCAGAGCCAGATCGATGCACTGAACACAGAAATCCGCAATCTGCGCGGACAGAATGAAGAAACAACGCACGGCTTGCAAGATGCCGAAAAGCGCCAAAAGGATTTTTATGTGGATCTGGATACGCGCATGCGTCATTTTGAATCCGCTGAACAGGCTGCAAAAGAAGCCGCTTCCGCTGTCGCCGTCAAGGCACCTGTTTCCGCCGATCCTTCCGATCCGGTTCCCGAAGACCGTGCCTTTGAGGCTGCCTACGGGATGTACAAATCCGGCAGTTATGTGAATGCGGTCAAGGCTTATCAGGAATTTATCAAGATGTATTCCGGTTCTGCACGGGTTCCGGATGCGAATTACTGGCTGGGCAAGTCCCAGTTTGGAATGAAGGAATACAAGCAGGCTTTGGTCACTTACCAGAAGCTGCTGAAGGATTTTCCGGAAGCTCCCAAAGCTGCCGATGCGATGTACGGGATTTCGGATTGCCTGAAAGGACTGAAAAAACCCATTGCAGCGCGCAAAACGCTCAGGCAACTTGTCGCAAAATATCCAGCCAGCGAAGCTGCCGCCAAAGCCAAGAAGCTGCTCGCTGCCACCAAGTAGTCAATATGCCGCACGCGAGTATGGATGTGCAACTGCCGCTCCGACACTGTGGGGGGAAACCCTCAGGTGCGGGGGAAGCGGCATCGCAGTTGCTCCCGCAGACGGCTGGCTATGCCAGTAACGTGTCGCAACTGCGCATTACTGAAATTTTCCATTCCCTGCAAGGCGAAACCACTCGGGTAGGATTGCCCACGGTATTCATACGCCTGACCGGTTGCCCGTTGCGGTGCACATACTGCGACACTGCTTACGCCTTCAGCGGCGGACAAAACACCAGCCTGGCAGAGATACTGCGGCAGGTTGCCCAATTTGCGCCGCAATACGTGACTGTCACCGGCGGCGAGCCGCTTGCGCAAAAAAATTGCCTGCCCCTGCTGCGCGCCTTGTGCGATGCGGGATATGCGGTGTCGCTGGAGACCGGAGGGGCACTGGATATCGGCTCAGTCGACGCCCGTGTGATGCGCGTGGTGGATATCAAAACTCCGGCATCGGGCGAGCTTGAAAAGAATCGTTGGGAAAACCTGGCGCTGCTGACCGGGCACGACGAAATAAAATTCGTGTTGTGCGATGAGAATGACTACCAATGGGCAAAGCAGATCCTGCAGCAACATCATCTGAACGCGAAGTGCCCGGTGCTGTTTTCACCGGCACACGGGACGTTGAATGCCACGCAGCTGGCGGACTGGATATTGCGCGACAATCTTCCGGTCAGGATGCAAGTCCAGTTGCACAAGTTGTTGTGGAATAACGAGCCGGGGCACTGAACATGAAGAAAGCAGTGGTGCTCCTGTCTGGCGGGATGGATTCGGCAACGGTGCTGGCAATGGCCGCTGCGCAAGGCTTTGATTGTCACGCGTTGAGCGTGGATTACGGGCAACGCCATCATGCTGAACTGGCTGCCGCGCAACGTGTTGCGCAAGAGCTGGGGGCTCGGGAGCATCGGGTGGTGAATATCGACCTGACCGGATTTGGCGGTTCGTCCCTGACGGATAAAAAAATCGCGGTGTCCCAACAGCCCACCGAGGGTATCCCGCTGACTTATGTTCCCGCACGCAATACCATCATGCTGGCGCTGGCGCTGGCCTGGGCCGAGGTGTTGCAGGCGCGGGATATCTTCATCGGGGTGAATGCCGTCGATTATTCCGGCTATCCCGATTGTCGACCAGCCTACATCGAGGCTTTCGAGCGTATGGCGAATCTCGCCACCAAGGCGGCGGTGGAAGGGCATCCGCTTGCCGTGCACGCGCCGCTGCAGCGCATGTCAAAAGCGGAGATCATCCGGCAGGGCCTGGCTCTTGGCGTGGATTTTTCACATACAGTTTCATGCTACCAGGCCGATGAATCAGGGCGAGCCTGCGGAGTATGTGACGCCTGCCGCTTGCGTCACGCCGGATTTGTCGCAGCGGGCATTGATGACACGACACGATATTGCGTTTTATAAACTCGCAAGTCGTGCTTCAAGGTATTTTCCGTTGACAGGGTGGGCTAATTCCGTATAATTCGCGCTCCTTTGCGAGGGGTCGTTAGCTCAGCCGGTAGAGCAGCGGACTTTTAATCCGTTGGTCGCGTGTTCGAATCACGCACGACCCACCATCTTGCAAAAGAGCCTCAGTTTCCCTCGTTTTTTCATGCCGATTTAGCTCAGTTGGTAGAGCAACCGCCTTGTAAGCGGTAGGTCATCAGTTCGAATCCGATAATCGGCACCAGATTTACAGGACTTGCGGCAATGCAGGTCTTTTTGCTTTCGGGCGGGCGTTTCAAATCAAGCAACACGGAATTCTGTCGCGTCGCCGCATCTGAAAGCCGGCTTGCGACTTGCAACGTTAACGGCAAGGCGGATAAACGTCCGCGCATTCAGATTTCATCTCTGCTGCTGTGCAGCCCAAATTTTCAGTGCCAGTGCTACCTCACTGATGGTCGCCAACCAATCACCGGCTTTTGTTTGCCGGAACAGCCGCATCACGCCCGGATACCACGGCGAGTCAGTACGCTCCTGAAGCCAGCGCCAGTCGACACCCACGGCAGGCAACAGTACCCAGCAGGGCTTGTTCAAAGCTCCCGCCAGGTGGGCGATTGCCGTGTCGATGCAAATCACCAGATCCAGCTGGGTGACGATGGCGGCGGTATCGGCAAAGTCAGCTATGTCCGAGCCTAGATGGAGCATAGGCTGGCCTGACGGCGGTGTTGCCGCTTCTTCCTCGCCTGGCCCTTTCTGCAGACTGATAAAAGTTATGCCGGGTTCAGACCACAGAGGAGCCAATAAAGAAAGAGTCGGCAGAGAACGGTTCGCGTCATTTTTATGGGCTGCATTCCCTTTCCAGACCAGCCCTATCTTCAATCCGTCCGCGGGCAATCGGTGCTGCCACCGCTTGAATCTTTCCGGAGGGACTTTCAGGTAGGGCAGTTTGTCCGGGATGGTCTCGACTGTGGTGGAAAAATGCATCGGCAGGCTCATCGGAAATGCCCAGTAGTCGTGTAGCGGTAAAGACAATGCGTCCGAGAAGGGAATCATCTCATCCGCGCCATCGACCATTTTCAGCAATGCTTCAAGAGCCGGCTTGCAAACCACTGTAAGGCGGGTGACGCCCAGAGTTTTGAGCATGGGGAAATAACGGGCAAACTGAATCTCATCCCCGAAGCCCTGCTCGGGCCAGATCAGGAGAGACTTTCCGTTCAGGGATTCTCCTCGCCAACGGGGGAATGGCTGGTCAGGTGGAATGGATTGCTGCCCCGAATAGTTGGGGTCATGGCGGGTTTCGTACTCGGGCCATGCCTCGATGTACCGCCCCCGGGAAAGAAGCAGCGAACCCAGATTCAAATGCGCCTCGACCAGACCGGGATTGATTTGCAGGGCTGTCTTGAAACTGGCAATGGCGTCATCGTGTTGCCCGAGTTCCTTGAGTGCGACCCCCAGGCTGCAATGCACCTCGGCATAATCGGGTTGAATCTCCAGCGCCCGGTGATAGTTCGCCGAGGCTTCGTCAAACTGGCCGTTGCCCAGCAGGGCATTGCC
>JAJZEQ010000304.1 GCA_021851345.1 Pseudomonadota bacterium | reverse complement strand
CGCGCCCTGTGCTGCCGGATAGGTCATGTCCAGCACCAGGGAACGATATTGCCCCTGCGTGAGCTGGTCGATGTTGCGCAATTTCGCGATGTCGTCGTTCGACAAAACAGGCTGGTGCACTTCCAGGCGCAACATCGGCCTGGTTTCCTCGATGCCGAGCAGGTTGGGCCTGGGGCCGATGAACGAAGTCAGCGACATCACGATCTCTTCGCGGATCGGATCGATCGGCGGGTTGGTCACCTGCGCGAACAACTGCTGGAAATAGTCGTAAAACGAGCGGTTCTTGTTCGACAATACCGCCAGGGCCGCATCGGTTCCCATCGAACCAGTCGGCTCCTCGCCGGCGCTGATCATCGGGGCAAGGATGAATTTCAGGTCTTCCTGCGTATAGCCGAATGCCTGCTGGGTATCCAGCAGGGACGCATTCAGTTTCGGCTTTGCTGCCACTTCGGGCAGGTCGCCCAGGTAATAGCGGGATTTTGCTATCCACTGCCGGTAAGGTTTTGCTGTGGCGAGTTGATGTTTCAATTCCGCGTCATCCACGATGCGACCGGCCTGCATGTCGATCAGGAACATCTTGCCCGGTTGCAGACGCCATTTCTTGACGATCTTGTGCTGCGGAATATCCAGCACGCCCATCTCGGAAGCCATCAGCACCAAGTCATCATCGGTGATCAGGTAGCGCGCCGGACGCAGACCGTTGCGGTCCAGGGTCGCGCCTATCATGCGTCCGTCGGTGAAGGCCACGGCGGCGGGGCCGTCCCACGGCTCCATCAGCGCGGCATGGTATTCGTAAAACGCGCGGCGCTCCTCGTCCATCAGCGGATTGCCCGCCCAGGCTTCGGGAATAAGCAGCATCATCGCGTGCGGCAGCGAATAACCGCCCGCCACCAGCAGTTCCAGCGCGTTGTCGAAACAGGCCGAGTCGGACTGGCCTTCGGTGATCAGCGGCCAGAGTTTATCCAGGTCCTCGCCGAGCAGCTTCGAAGACATCGCCGCATGCCGTGCAGTCATCCAGTTCACGTTGCCGCGCACGGTGTTGATCTCGCCGTTGTGGGCGATCATGCGGAACGGATGCGCGAGATTCCAGGTAGGGAATGTATTGGTGGAGAAACGCTGGTGCACCAGCGCCAGGGCGCTGACCACCCTTGTGTCCTGCAAATCGAGATAGTACTTGCCGACCTGGTCGGCCAGCAGCATGCCCTTGTAGACGATGGTGCGCGATGACATCGAGGGGCAATAGAAGCCCTTGCCCTGCGAATTGTCCAGGCTGCTTACCGCGTGTTCCATGGTCTTGCGTATCACGAACAATTTCCGTTCGAACGCATCCTGATCCTTGCAATTCTTGCCGCGCGCAATGAACACCTGGCGCACAACGGGCTCGACCTTTTTGACGCTCTCGCCCAGACCCGAGCTATCCACAGGCACATCGCGCCAGCCCAGCACAGACTGGCCTTCGGCAACGATTCTCCCGGCGACAATCTTTTCGCACACGGCGCGCGCTGCCGCATCGCGCGGCAGGAACAGCATCCCGACGCCGTACTCTCCGGCGGCCGGCAACTGGATATTGCCCCAGCCCATTTCATCGCGCAAAAACCGGTCGGGGATCTGCAGCAAGATACCCGCGCCGTCACCGGCCAGGGGATCGGCACCCACCGCGCCGCGATGGGTCAGGTTCTCCAGTATCTGCAAACCCTGGCACACCATGTCATGGCTTTGCTTGCCCTTGATGTGGGCTACAAAGCCCACCCCACAGGCATCGCGCTCCTGGCGCGGGTCGTACAAACCCTGCTGCATCGGCAAAGAACTGTTACTCACGGCGTTTCCCATCTACATCCACCCATCAAAATCAATAAAGCAAAAAATGGCGACACACGTCGCCACGTCAAAATTCAAAAGCGAAAGGGCGGAAATTCTACCTTGTCTGGGGGTGATGGGCAACCGAACCGAACGGCATGTTTTATTCCGACTCCATTTCGAAGGCCAAACAAGGCGGCTGTAGCCGCAAGGGGCATGCCGCACGGTTCCCGATGCCTCGCATCGGCCGCGACGCAAGGCAAACGACGCTGACAGTGCTAATGGTGCGGGTGGCAGTCATGTCAGTTGTTTCATCAGGAGCGGGCGGGGCAGCCTAGTTTCACCAATGAATGGAGCTAAAAACTAAACTCCTTCTTCCACCGCAAAGATGCGGCGATGCTCGCGGATGGCATAGCGGTCGGTCATCCCGGCGATGTAGTCGGCAACCGCGCGGGCGAGGCCGTGTTCGGCGAGACTCTGGAATTGCGGCGGCAACAGGCGGCTGTCCGCCATGAACACCCCGAACAGGTCGCCGATGATGCGCTGCGCCTTGGCGCTCATGCGCAGCACGCGGTAATGGCGATACAGGTGGATGCGCAGGAAATTTTTCAGCGCGCGCTGCTGCTCATTGATCTCGGGACTGTAGGCGATCATCGTCGGGGCGTTGCGCACGTCTTCCAGCGTAACGGGGATTTGCGAGCGGATATTCGACTCGCTCTGCCGGATCAGATCGGTCACCAGCGCACCGATCATGCGCCGCACGGTTTCATGCACCACGCGCCGTTCCGGCAGATCGGGATAGGCCTGGCGCACTTCGCTCAATTGCGTGGCGACCAGCGGCACGGCTTCCAGCTGTTCCAGCGTGATCAGGCCGGAGCGCAGGCCGTCATCCACGTCGTGATTGTTGTAGGCGATCTCGTCGGCCAGATTCGCGACCTGCGCTTCCAGCGAGGGACGGCGGCTGTTCAGGAAACGCTCGCCGAGCTCGCCGAGCTTCGCGGCGTTGTCCGCCGAGCAATGCTTGAGGATGCCCTCGCGCGTTTCAAAGCACAGGTTCAGCCCGTCGAATTCGGCATAGCGCTCTTCCAGCTTGTCCACGACGCGCAAGGATTGCAGGTTGTGCTCGAATCCGCCGTGGGTCTTCATGCAGGCGTTCAGCGCATCCTGCCCGGCATGGCCGAACGGAGTGTGCCCGAGATCGTGCGCCAGCGAGATCGCTTCGGCAAGGTCTTCGTTAAGGCGCAAACTCCGCGCGATGGAACGCGCGATCTGCGCGACCTCGATGCTGTGGGTCAGCCGGGTGCGGAACAGGTCGCCTTCGTGATTCACGAATACCTGGGTCTTGTATTCGAGGCGGCGGAATGCGCCGGAATGAATGATGCGGTCGCGGTCGCGCTGAAATTCGCTGCGGCCCTGCGGCGCATCCTCGGCTATTTTCCTGCCGCGTGTATTCCTTTCAGAGACTGCATAGGGGGCGAGTTCAGCCATGAACGCATGCATTTATGGTCTGTTGCAACAGCGCCGGCGGCACATCGCCATAGACCACGGCCCGGCCGATCTGCTTGAGTAGCACGAAGCGCATTTTGCCGCCCTCGACTTTCTTGTCCAGCCCCATCAGTTCCAGATATTTTTCCGCGCCCAGATCGGGCGCGACCGCCGGCAATCCGGCTCGTTCGAACAGCTTGCGGATGCGCGCCACATCCTGCGCGCCTATCCAACCCAGGCGCTGCGACAGGTCAGCCGCCATGACGGTGCCCGCAGCGACGCCTTCGCCATGCAGCCAGACGCCGTAGCCCATGCCCGACTCGATCGCATGTCCAAACGTGTGGCCCAGATTCAGCAGCGCGCGCTCCCCGCTTTCGCGCTCATCCGCGGCCACGACTTCGGCCTTGTTATGGCAGCTGCGCGCGATCGCGTATTGCAGCGCGGCGGTATCCCGTGCCAGCAACTTGTCCATGTTTTGCTCCAGCCATTCGAGGAAGGGCAGATCGCGGATCAGGCCATACTTGATGACCTCGGCCATGCCGGCCGCCAGCTCATTGGCCGGCAAGGTATTCAGCGTGGCTGTATCCGCCAGCACCAGCTGCGGCTGGTAGAACGCGCCTATCATGTTCTTGCCCAATGGATGATTGATGCCGGTCTTGCCGCCCACCGATGAATCCACCTGCGCCAGCAATGTGGTCGGTATCTGGATGAACGGCACGCCGCGCAGATAGGTCGCTGCGGCAAAACCGGTCATGTCGCCGATCACGCCCCCGCCCAATGCGATCAGCGGCGTGCTGCGCTCGCAGCGATTTTTCAGCAGCGCGTCGTAGATCAGATTCAGCGTGCCGGAATTTTTGTATTCTTCGCCGTCCGGCAGAATGACCGCCATGCTGCTGATGCCTGCGGTTTGCAGCGTGTGCTCCAGCCTCTCCAGATACAGCGGGGCAACCGTGGTATTGGACACGATGGCAACGCGCTTGCGCGGCACATGGGCCTGCAGCAATTCTGCCCGGTCGAGCAAGCCGCCGCCGATGTGTATCGGATAACTGCGCCCGCCCAGTCCTACGCTCAGTGTTTGCATGATCTCCCGGTCAACTTTCATGATGACTGTTGCTGAATGCCGCGATTTTTTCCATCAGATGCAGCATCAGGACATTCACGCTCTGCTTGCCGCTCTGGACAACGATATCCGACACTTGCTGATACAGCGGATCGCGCTGCTGGAACAATTCAGTCAACTTGGCATGGGGATCTTTGGTTTGCAGCAGTGGACGATTGCGATCATGCCGCGTGCGCTGCCACAAATCATGAACGCTCGCTTTAAGATAGATGACGATCCCGTTACGTTTCAGCATCTCCCGGTTCTCTTCTGCCAGCACCGAACCCCCGCCGGTGGCCATGACCATATTATCGCTGCAGACCAGATCGCGGATCGCGCTGGTTTCACGCAGGCGGAATCCGGCTTCGCCCTCGATATCGAATATGTGCGGAACCGTTACGCCGGTACGCTTGGTGATTTCCTCATCGCTGTCCACGAAGCTCTTGCCCAGATGCTTGGCCAGAGCCTTCCCCATCGTGGTTTTGCCGGAGCCCATCATGCCCACCAGGATCAGGTTGCCGGATTTCATTTTGCGGCTGCCATCCGGGCAAGTAGCTGCGCTGTTGCTCTCTGGGTTGGTCTGCATGCCAGGTATTGTAAACGATAAAAGCAAAAACACCCGCAAGGGGTATGCCAGCGGGTGCTTGGAGGCTTCCCCTCCATCCTTCCTCAGTCCGGGCTGGCCGGGCTATGTAATTTCAAGCTTCCCGCCACGGCAATCCCAACGTATAACCAGTTCTCGAACCCGGACTTTAACGCAAACTCATTTCATCCTTGATGATTTTGGGCGAGATAAAAACCAGCAGCTCGCTCTTGTTATTAAGCTCCGCAGTACTTCTGAACAGGAAACCTATCACCGGCAAATCACCCAAAAATGGCACCTTGTTGGCGCCGGTACTCTGTTCCTGGATATAGATGCCGCCGATTACCACCGTGCCGCCGTTTTCAACCAGCACCTGGGTATTTACCTGGTTGGTGTTGATGCTCGGAACGCCGGCATACAACTGGCCGACCGAATCCTTGTTCACCTTGATATCCATGATGACATTGTCATCCGGGGTGATTTGCGGCTTGACTGACAGGCTCAAGGCGGCCTGCGCAAAAGACACGCTCGTCGCCCCGCTGCTGGTAGCCTGTTGATAGGGTATTTCGGTTCCCGACGAAATCGTGGCTTCGGTCTGGTCCGATGTCACCACGCGCGGACTGGAGATAACCTTGCCCTTGCTGTCGGTTTCAAGCGCAGTCAGTTCCACGGACAGTATCTTGCTCACCGAACTGTTGAACAGCAACATGGAGAAGGTACCGGCAGTACCCGCAGACGGCAGGTTGACATTGGGAAGGTTGATGGGCGTTCCACCGCCAGTCAGGCCGCCTATCGCCAATGGCGTCAAGGTGGGTATACCCATAGACCCAAGCCCTGAGGGCAACGTTGCTGTATTGGAGCCAATATTGCCATTTACTCCGGTGTTACCCACATTGAATGTATCCGCGGAGTTATAACCCAGCCTGACACCCAGATTTTTACTGAAATTGTCCGTCGCCTCCACCACGCGCGCCTCGATCATCACCTGGCGCACAGGCACGTCGATCTGCTTGATCAGCTTGCGCACCGCTTCAAGATTGGTGGGCGTGTCCTGAACAAACACCGTGTTGGTGCGTTTGTCGACTACCGCGCTGCCACGCTTGGAAAGTATCCGCTGCTTGTCGTTCGACAGCATCGCAGCGACCACATCGCCTTTCTGATAGCTTAGCTGAAAGCTTTCGGTGCGCAGCTCTTCCAGATCAGCGATTTCCTGGTGCGAGGTCAAGTCAAGTTTTTCCTTGGCGGCCAGTTCCTCTCGGGGCGCAACCTGGATCACGTTGCCGTTCTTGCGCATATCCAGACCGCGGCTCTGCAGGATGATGTCAAAAGCCTGGTCCCACGGCACATCTTTCAAACGCAGGGTGAGATCACCCTTTACCGAATCGCTGATGACTATATTCAATCCGGTAAAATCGGCGATCACATTCAATGCCTCGCGCACATCGATTTTTTGGAAATTCAGCGTCAGTTTCTCCCCGGTGTAGCCGGGCTTGCTGCCGCTGCCCTGCTTGTCTGCCACAACCGGTTTCACTTCGACGATAAACTTGTTGTCAGTTTGATAAGCCGCATAGTCCCACTGACCGCTGGGTTCAATTACCATGCGCACATTGTCACCCTGCACAAAGGTATCCACATTCTGAACTGGTGTTGCAAAGTCAACCACATCCAGTTTGTGCTGCAGATTGCGCGGCAAATCGGTTTTAAGGAAATCGACGACCAATGTAGTACCCTGCTGGCGAATATCGATTCCCATGCCCGGATCAGAAAGATCGACCTGTATGCGCCCTTCGCCATTCTTGCCACGGCGGAAGTCTATGTCGCGCAACTCATATTTTTGTTTGGCCTGTTTCGCCTCGGCAAAGCGCGCAGTGTTGCTGCTGACCGTATCCGCCGGTTTGTCATGCAGGGTTATCACGAGGCTATTACCGTCAAGCTTGGTCTCATAGGCCAGCATTTGATTCAGGTTGACTACCAGACGGGTGCGATTGCCGGCCTGAACAATATTAGCGCTTCGCAAGTCCCCGTTATTGAATTCCTGGGATGATTTACCCAAACCGTTCACAGTATTTGGAAAATCAAATGCGATACGCGGAGGGGTATTGATGGAGAATCCGGCGGGAAGACCCGCCAGTGGCTGACCCAACTTTACCTTGATAACCGTTGTGCCATTGCCGGTGTCGACATTCAGCGCCGTAATGCTGTTCTGCGTTTCAGCTTGCGCATACCCTGCAAACATTCCGAGCGCCACAAACACGCTTAACCATCGCACCAAGCTGCCGGCCATGATATTGAATTGTCTCATTGTCTATACTCCCGTCATTCCATTAATTGCAGACTGCTATCGCGTTCAGTCCAGTCACCGCTGCTGTCTTGCACAGATTCCTTGATCATCACTGACGTTTCGGTCACCTCTTTAATCAAACCGTAGTTCAAACCGATATAGTTGCCGACCTTTACCCGGTACAATTTGTTGTCTGT